>DNGN01000021.1 GCA_003486225.1 Chloroflexota bacterium | reverse complement strand
CTTTTTATTGGTTCTCCGCCAATCCTTAACTGGAGTCCCCCGAACGTCACAACCTCTAATAGAGGTTTATTTTGTTGCTGTCCCATCATTTGTTACACTACTTCTATTATACATATCTATGAACCAATTTCAAAAGAAGTGATTATTTTCACGAGCCCAAAAGAATGAATGGGGAGGTGTGACCAATGATTATCTTTTCTTGCAATTTCAATCAACCTGGACACACTTGAGGCAAAATCAGTCCCTGGAACAGCTCGCCCTGATGTCGATCGGGCTCCGCATCCAGCCTCCAGCCAGGGTAAAAACCTCCTTTAAGACTGTTTTTTCTTTCCTTGGGATCAAAAATGACCAGAGTGTACCATCATCCATGGTTTAGCCACGGTTATTTTTTTTTGTAAAGTTTTAACCCTGCCGGAGGGGGTACAGTCCATTAAATTACAATTTTGGGTGAGTCTGAAGAGGTCAAAACGGCAAAATTTGCCCCTAATTTGAGCCGTAGCATCGTTTTGGTAATATTTGACCTAAAAAGCCATGTCTCCATGGATCATCCATGGATTTTTTTTGAAATAAAGGCCCTCAGGAATTTTTCATCGGGTCGGTCGTGGATAATCCCCGAAAAGCCATGTTTGGCTTTAACCGAGCTCGCCAGTTTCTGCCAGCGAAAGACCCAAACATTAAGAGGCCCTCCTTTATGTAAAACGATGAGAAAGGGATCCGCAGATCTGGTCCAAATTTGATATAATCACCACGTATAATGAAAAAAAGCACAAATGCACCATATTGCTTGGGTATTGCTCTTTAGATGTGCACTTGGTAGTCGAATTAAATCAAATGGCCCGGAAAACGGGTCTGCGGGATTATGCCAAAAGGATAGAACCCTCACTATACCGAACCAGGGGAGCACAACATGACGATCATTCCAATCAGAGGCACCAACCTCTTCGTCAGGACCATTGGACAGGGATTTCCGCTGGTCCTTATGCATGGTGGCCCGGGACAGGATTACACAACCTTGTTGCCGCTCGAGCCACTCGCAGATCAATTCACTCTGATCTATTNNATGACCTGGGAAAACCTATGTGCCGACGCGGATGCCCTGCGTGCGGAGCTTGGGTATGAAAAATGGGCGGTCCTCGGCCATTCCTTTGGGGGAAATGTTGCCCTGGAGTACGCCCTGCGTTATCCGCAAAGCCTGTCGCATCTGATCTTGATGAATACAGGTGCTGATCAATGGTGGGTGCAGAAGAATGCCCCAGAACTCCTGATGCAACGCGGCTTCAGCACCGGAGCGGTGCAGGCGGCTCGACTTTTCTATAATGGCCAGTTAACCCCTCGGGAATATTTTCCAACCGTGCTCAAATTCTTCAGAGCGTACTACTATAGATTTAGTTTTCTGCGCCTGGTCTACGACATCATTTCCGGGCCGCGTGCCAAGTTTCGACCTGAAGCCACCATCTTTGGTTACAGTCAGCTGCTGGATGGCTGGACGGTGATGGACCGGCTAAACGAGATTGAAGTGCCTGCTTTGGTTTTAGCTGGCCGGCATGATTTCCTGTTCCCGCCGGAACATCAGGCGATCCTGGCAGATCGACTGGCACAGGCAAAGCTAAAGCTCATTGAGCGCGCCGGGCATAACCCCCAGATGGAACGACCTGCTGAGGTTATCCAGGCTGTCCGGGAATTCATGGCTTCCACGCCCCCTGTCCAAACTTAAAAAAATATCAGACCAGCATCAAGGATGCTGTTGCCATAATCTTATCCCAAAGGAGGGTACCATTTTTGAATAAGAACATCGGAGCGTACCAGAGCGTAAATCTCTCAGCCGGACGCCGCGCAATGATCAACGCACTCGACCTGGTTGCACCAAAACACTACATGTACGGTTTATTGGAAGTCGATGTCACGCTGGCGCGCCAGTTGATTGCTGCACAAAAAGCTCAAACTGGAGAGGCGTTCTCCTTCACCGCTTTTCTGGTCTACTGCCTGGCCCGGGCTGTGGCGGAGAACAAGGAAGTGCAAGCCTACCTGAAAGGCCGTAACCAGCTCGTTGTGTATGAGGATGTGAATGTCGGGGTAATGGTTGAGCACAAAAGTGGGGATAAATCCACCCTGCGGGGGTATGTTGTCCGCAGGGCAAGTGACAAGAACTTTTGGCAAATTCACCAGGAGATCCGCTTGGCCCAGTCCGGGCCGGTGCCGCCCGGCAGAGGGGTGCCGACCTGGTTCAGTTCTGCTCTGCTGCTTCCCTGGCCGCTTTCGGGGCTGGTAAAAGCGCTGATGGGCATGGCCATGCGTTTAANNTGACTGATCAAGAGAGGATTGCAGAACTGCAGAACTGCTATCGCCAGGAGATCCGGGAGAAGAGCCCGACTTCATTTTCTGCCTGGCAGAAAAATCGCCAAGTGATGCCGGCCGGGGTAGGGAGCCTGTTCCGGTTGGCAGACCCCTTCCCGATGGTGGTGAAACATGCCAGGGGTGCCAGGGTATGGGATATGGACGAGAATGAATACCTGGATTTTATGCTGGGTTTCTCGGTGATGATCCTCGGGAACACGCCGGCAGATGTCCAGGATGCGATGCGCGAGGCGCTGCTGGACGGGACCCACTATGGGCAATGTCACGAACATGAGTATGACTTTGCCAAGCTGTTTTGCGACATGGTACCCGGTGTAGATAAGGTGACTTTCTGCAATTCGGGCACCGAAGCCACGATGTACGCCCTGCGGCTGGCGCGCGCCACAACCGGACGGCCACTGGTAGCAAAATTTGAGGGAGGGTACCATGGCACTCATGACCTGCTGGCTGTCAGCTTCGGCCGACCGCGCCAAGGAGAAGACCCATTCGGCCCGCTGGATAATCCCAGAGCTTTTCCGGAGAGCTCGGGGCTGGCCCAGGGAGCCTGGCAGGATACGATCGTGCTGCCCTTCAACCACCCGGCGGCGTTTGACAAGATCCGCCGGCATGCCGATCAACTGGCTGCGGTGATCATCGAGCCGGTGCAAGGTGCAGCTGGCACAATTGCCGCCACCCAAGAATTCCTGGGAGAGCTGCGAAGGGTAACAGAAGAGATCGGGGCATTTCTTATCTTTGACGAAGTGATCACAGGGTTTCGGCTGGCACCTGGCGGGGCGCAGGAATTCTATGGGGTGATCCCGGATGTCAGCACCTACGGGAAGGTTGCCGGCGGGGGAATACCTTTTGGCGCTCTGGGGGGAACTGCGGAGGCAATGCGACTGATGGAATACGACCGTGAGCCGGGCTCGATTCTCATGGCCGGCACGTTCAATGGAAACCCGATGGTTACAGCTGCAGGGACGGCTGTCCTGCGGCGATTGAACCAGGAGCCTCGGCTGTATGCGCACTTAAACGCCATGGGCGACCGCTTTCGGGCTGAGATCAACCAGTTTGCGCAGGATGAGGAATACCCTGCCAGAGCGATTGGCGTAGGCTCCATGTTTTGGATGCATACAACCCCCGACCCGGTTCAGAGTGTGCGGGATGTGAGGAGCAGCAACATGGCTGTGGGGACCTGTCTGAAGCTGATCTACCGCAAGAACGGGCTGCACATCTCCCCTAATCACGGGTTCATGTGTACTGAGCACACGGATGAAGATATCCGCCAGCTGATCGAGATCCACAAGGGCGCGATGGAGGAGCTAAGAGCAGAAGGTGTCTGGTGAAATCAGACCAGTAAAATAGCACCCTTCTGCTCCTGGATTTCTGCAGGGTCGATGACATCCCGCTGGCAGCGGAGATCAGGAGGCCAGCAACCGACCCCGGTGGAAACTACGACTGGCCAACCAGATCAGCAAAATATTCAGCAGCCAAATGACCAACCCCAACAGGAATACAAAAGAAGCACTGAAGAACATGATCCCTAAAAATTGGGCAACGAATAAAAGTATGACAGGTAATATTACGAAGCTGCTGAACTGATAGGCGTCTTGAAAGCCCTGTGCCCGGATCGAGATCAGCACAATCAGCCCCAAGACAATTCCGGGCACAGCTGGAACTACCCAAAAGGCCAGCAGAAGCCACATGGCATTTGGGAAAAAGATCTCGCCAATTTGAGACCAGCCAGCTGCATTGATCATGAACAGATAGATCAGAAACCCAACCCATGCGAATGCGATGGACGTCAACCAACCCGAGAGCAACTTGGCTATAAACAACTCCCGGTCGGTGGTGGGGCTGTAAAGTAATGCTTCCAGAGTTTTGCGCTCTTTTTCACCGGCAAAGCTATCAGCTGCAATGGCGCCAGATACTAAGATCGGCACCATGAGGAAAATCGATGCCAGGCAATATACCAGGTAGAAGATGACAATCATCTGGTTCAGGTTATAGCCTGCCAATGCTTCCTGCAATGCAACCGGAAAACGCAGGATCAGATCTTCGAAGTCGTAATTAATGCTTAAACCATCCAGGTATTTATCCATAAGCGGTACCAGCCGAGCAATCCAGGGTGCAATAACAAAAATCACAAAGATGATGACGAGGGTGGGTATCATCATGCCTTTGTTCTGACTGACGACTTTTAAGTCTTTGCGGACAATCGCTAACATGGCGCGTGTGTTCATCATTCTCCTGCCTTCTCTCCATGCAACGTAAAGTAGACCTGTTCCAGGTCGGCTTCCTGGGGAGCCAAGCGGTATACCTGGATCTGATTTTCAACCAGGACCCCTAAAACTTCGGGGATGGATTGTCGCTGGCTGATCGTGACCAACAAGGAGCCGTTGACATGAACTGGTTCACAAGGTACCAAACGAGGCAGACCTCGCAATATGCCCAGGGCAGCTGGAATCTGATCTTCAGGTACTTCGATCTCAACCTCCAACTGATGGATATACTGGTGGGTGAGTTCCGCAGGGGTTCCTAATGCGACCAACTTCCCATGTTCGAGGACCGCCACCCGGTCGCACAATCGTTGGGCTTCTACCAGATTATGGGTGCACAAAAAAACCGTGGCGCCTTCCCGTCGTGCCAGACGTTCAATTAACTCATTGACATGATGGGCGGCTACAGGGTCCAACCCTGAAGTGGGTTCGTCCAGGAAAAGCAGTTCCGGTTGATGCAATAAAGCGCGGGCCAGCGCCAATCGCTGCTTCATGCCCTTGCTGTAACCAGCGGCACGCTCATGGGCCCTATCGGCCAAGTCGAAATCGGCCAGCAGGTCATCAAGGCGCTGGCGGACCTGTGTCCGGGGTACCCCGTAGAGATCTGCAAAGATGCTCAAATTGTCCCAAGCGGTGAGCCGCTCATCCAGGGAAGGAGTTTCCGTGAGCACCCCGGTTCTGGCACGCAATGCCGGACCGTCCATCTGCGGATCGAGTCCCAAGACACGCATGCTGCCCGAATCTGGATCAATCACCCCGTTGAGCAAGCGCACGGTAGTGGTTTTACCAGCTCCGTTGTGACCGAGGAAGCCGAAAATCTCTCCCTCAAAAATCTCAAGGCTGAGCTGGTTGACCGCTTTGATTTCTCCGAAACAGCGGGTTAGGGCGTTGATTGAAATGACAGTTTTCATCTCTTCCTCCTAGATCAGAGTTCCAGTTTCTGGAAGCGAAACAGCGCAACCAGGATGAACAGTATGCTGAGGACCGCCGTGACAATGACCCCGACAAACGCCATGTCCGGGAGAGGTTTTTCCAGTGCCACCAGGCTGGCGATCTTATCCAGGCCGAAGGGGAGGTAAAATGTGGATTGCGGTACCAATTGAATGAAGATCGTGCCGCCAAAGAGGACACCGTAGGCAGTCCCAAGCACTGGTTTCCGTGATTCAAACAGCACTCCCAGAAGGGTTACCAGGCTGAGGTAAAAGAGCAGCGCCAGCAAGAACAGCCCCAAACTGGCCAGAAAGGGCATGAATGGGAGTACCGATTTGGTTACCAGATAAATCTCTGCCAGCAGGACCACCCCGGGTACGAGGATGATAAAGAGCAAGATACCAATGGCGTCGGCTGCCATCTTGCTGAGGATGAAGGCTGACCGGTTTGCCGGTTTTGAGAGCACCCAGGCTGCGGTCCCGGTTTGTTTTTCCTGGATGATGGCGTCCTGGG
>DNGN01000276.1:2571-10310 GCA_003486225.1 Chloroflexota bacterium | reverse complement strand
GGCCGACTTTTTGCGGGGAATGATCAGCGGGGTGAGCCTGTTTCGTGCCAGGCCAAGGCAGGCCGTCCCCCATGCAACACTGCACAATCTGGTCAAGCTGATGGGCTGGTTGGAAGCGGTAGGTGAATTTGAAGAGGAAGTCGGACGCTTGCACGTTTTGCGGGAATTCCTGGCTGGAAAAAATATGCCAGAGCAGAACAATGCCCTGGAAGCAGTGGCCGAGCTGGCAGAATGGTTTGAAAGCGCCAGCCTGAAAGCTTTGGGTAACTACACCGCCAACGTGGAGCCTTTTTTGCGCTCATCGGACAGGCGGTACCGCTGGCGCGAAGATTACCTGTTCACCAGGCGGCAGCGGGTGGAGTACCATCTGAACATGGTCGGGACGGAGATCATGAACCGCAGCTTCAGGCAGGGTTTCCTGCAGGCAGAACACAGATTTATTTTTGTGCCGCCGTGTATGTCCTCCCCAAAGGATGGCAAATGCCAGGCTACCGCTACCCCATACGGCGAGCGTTGCGCAGCCTGTACACCCACCTGCCAGGTGCACCAGGTCACCAAGCTGGGCGAGAAGTATGGCTTGCAGGTCTTTATGATCCCCGATTCCTTTTCACCGCTCTCTAAATCGAAAGGCCAAGGGTTGGGGGATATCNNTTGCTGCTGGATCACTGCGGGTGCAGCTGGCATTGGGACCCAGGCAAGGGGATCGTGACCGAAATTAATCTTAAACAACTGCAAAGGATTTTAGAGGAAGATATCGTTTCTGATTAGCCTATTTCTTTGCAACGTGGTCACTGAAGTAAGGCTGCCAGGGTCCGCTGCCCTGAATAAATGGCTGCATCAAGGCTCGTTCTGCCTGGACCGTGTGCATCAGGTCGTGAGCAGCCCACTCATAGAGCATTTCGGATAGCGTCACCTGGCCCAATTCGGCATGGCGAGCCGTGCGTTCCAGGTCAGCGGAAGAGAGAGTCTTCAAAAGGATCAAACTTTCGCTTCTCAGGTGGGTAAACTCGGCGGAGAGTGCCTTCGCAGACAGGCTGCGTTTTGAAATTTCTCCCTGGCTGTCAGGATCAAAAGCCGGGAAGTCCTGCCCGGCCAAAAATGCCCGCACCCGCACAGGGAAGACCCACAGTTCTGTATCTACAATATGCTGAAGGCAGTCCAGGGCAGACCATTCGCCTGCAGCCGGAGGGAGGTTGAGCAGGTCTTCGGACAGGGTGTTGGTGAGGTTTTCCCANNTCAAACATGATCGTCCTCGCTTTCTCATCCTGGATGATGGTTGAAGGAATGGCCTGATTATAAAGGAATTTTTAGAGAAGATGAGCGTGTTGGTTAATCGCCCTCCTGAAGACGGGGGTTGAGTATCCGGTCCAGGGCAAAGCCCATCATGGAGAAGGCAAATCCCGTCAGCAGCAGCAGGGCAATCGGCTCGAGCACCCAGAATTTAGACCCCCAGGCGGCTCCATGGGAGAGCGCTTCGTAGATCACTTTACCCCAGGTGGGCAAAACAGATTTCACATTGAACATCCCCAGCGTGGCTTCCAGGAAGATAAACCCGGGGATGAGGGTGACCAGCTGGGGGATGAGGACAGGCAGGATGCGCGGGATCATGTAGCGGAAGATGATGCGCCGGTTGGGAGCGCCGTAGGCCTGGGCAGCTTCGATGTAGCTGGCATCCTTGATCTGAAGAAAGGCGGCCCGGAAGGTCTTGGTCGGGCTGCCAAAGGCGTTGAGGATCACGATCACTGTCAGGATAGTCCACAGACTGGCCCCATAAAAGGCATAGAACAACACCGCAATGGCTACCACAGGCAAGATCATGTTGGCTTCAGTGACGCGCTGAACGAGGTTGTCGGCCCAACCGCCNNATGGTGGTGAGGAGCGCACCAAACAGGCCGATCACCAGGGCGAACGGCATACCCCAGAGCAGGGGAACGAGCAAGTCTCTGCGCATGAAGTCCGTTCCGGCCAAGCCGTACACCTGGCCCATGATGACCATTTCAACATCCACCTGGGTGTCCGGCTCAAAGCCCAGGATTTTTATTTCCAGATGATAGGTACCCGGGATGGCTTGCGGCACTTCGTTTTCCGGGTCGGCGAAGAGGGCAAATAGAATCGGTGCACGTTGTGTATCAGTTACTAGGTTGCGGTAGCTCAGCTTATGGTCAGCGATCTGACGTCTACTGAGGTTTTCATCCAGGTGGTATATCATGCCATCGGTGATGCCCGCGTTGTCTAACTGATATTCTCTCCCATCAGGAGTGGTCCAGATAAAAGTAGCGAATGGCTTGCTGTCAACGAATTCGGAGTCAAAATAAAGGGTGGCTCCTGTAGGAAAGTCTCCATAGGGATAGTTGACCTCAAAATTAATGGTGAAGTCAGGGTTGCCATTTTCCAGGATTTTCACTGATTTGGTCTCAGGCATTTCGCGACTGTTAAGGATAATGGTCTCTGGAAAATCGTTTTTGCGGAACCAATTGACCCATTTTGGATAGGCAGTGCTGGGGACATAGTTGCTGTTTATGCTTGCGTCCTGGAACCAGCTCATGCCAATCTCCCGATATGGATACCGGATCACAGCGTACATGGAACCAAAAATCATGATCAGCAAAATCACGATGCCAATCACGGCTGAAGGGTATCGCACCATTTCTCTGGAAATAACCTTCAAGCGAGAAAAAACTTGACGACCAAAAATGTGTTTAGGAAGATTATCAAGTTCCTTTGTTTGGGGAGTATCAATTACTTTTTCAGATGGTTTTACCCTTGCTGAGCGGTTCACCAGTCTGAGATAGAGATATATTGCCCCTGCAAATCCAGCAATCCCCACTGCTAGTAATAGGAACAATATATTTGTCTGACCGATCCGATTTTTTATATTTTGGAGATTTGAGACTTCTGCCTTGGGAGAACTGTAAGGAGCACCAGAATCATATCTGCTCGCAAAGGTGTTAAAGGCTTCGTCGGAGGTGTCTTTCTCATTAAGTGTGTTGATAAAATTTTGAAATGTGGAACCAGCTTGCTCTCCTAAACCATCCAATCGACGGTGAGCGAGTGAACTGTCCTGATTAATATTAAATGAATCAATGAGCAGTTGGATGTAATCCAACTGGTAGGGTGTACCGAGCTCTGCGGGGGAGGCATTTTTGTATTCCACTGGCCAAACCCACCAGCCGACCGCTAAGCCAAGCATAATCCCAACCACCAATAAAGCAAAGCTGATCCACAAGATCCGGCTTCGGGCTTTACTTTTTTGGACAGCAGGTTGCACAATGCTTGACTCGATTGGAACGGTTTTGGTCACAGTTTTCCTGAAATTAGCCACCGTCTGCTTTAACCAGCCCGCCGGATTGAAACTGTGTTTTACCCGGGTTGGTTTGATCCTCTGCTGGGTCCCACCCAGCCTGATTCTCGGGTCGACAAGAGCATAGGATATGTCTAACAGGAATACGACCAAACCCAGAATGTAAGCAAAAATCACCACGATTCCTATGGTCAGCCCCATTTCACCGGGGAACATCGATTCTCCCCAAAAATTGGGCAGCGAGATAATATACATTTTGCCAANNGAGTAGATCATGAAATAATTTCGCCAGGTATATACCAACTGAAACAGGAGGCTTAAGAATATGGCCAAGGTCGGCAGGACCATATGTTTGAGACGACTGATCAAATACCCAGACCGGGTATCAGGAATAGGGATATCGATCATCCCACCAGGCGGGAGTAATCTGAAGGAAACGGCGAATATCAGGATCAGCATTACGCCGTGCACCCAACTGGGTACAGAAGAAAGCGGGGAAAGGATGTTGATGATCTTGTCGATCCAGGTGCCATAATTACGCGAAAGATACAGCGAAAGCGGAATGCCAATTGCGAAGACCAATAGATCTGCCAGCCCGACCAGGGCAAGTGTATTTGGCAGACGCGAGAAGATAATAGATTTGATATCATCTTCTTCTTGCTGCCGAAACCAAGTTCTGGAACGAACCGCGGTGTAAACGGCTTGCCCCAAATCAAGTTTTAGTGCATTGATTGTCCAACGAGTATGTTTGATCAAAAAAGGATCGTTCAAGCCGGCTTCATCCATCAATTGGGTATGAATTTTGTCTATCTCGGCTTGCCTTTCTGCAAAAGACAAACCTAACCCCCAAACTTGTTGTTCGGCATCTTCGAGTAGTGACAATTCAATGCTGGTGTCGATCCCGCCGCCTTTATTGGTGATAACCACAGCCAGAAATACCCCAACTATCACGGTGAGTCCGATGGTCAGCAGGCGAACAAGACCGTAACTGGCAACTCTGCGGAAGGTGCTGAGGCTTTTGTCTTGCTTTACCTCAAGCTCTTGCGACTCGTTGGCCAGCTTTGCCTTTGTTTCTATCATATGCTTTTAAACTCGTTTCTTTGGACAATCGAAACAGATGAAATCCGCTCCTGGGGTTATCTTATGGTTTCGCTGTTCCTAGTATAGCCTTGTTAGCTTAATGGTAGATTAAATATATCCTAATTTTGGCCAAACGAGTTAACGATAATGGATACTCTTCTTAAAAATGATAAAATATCACTTAACTAATTATACGTGTGATCAAGGAGGCAATAATGACCAAGCCGTTGAAACGTGCTGATTTCCCGCCCGAAAGCAAGTGGAAACCAGAGGCCGTATATCCGACCTGGAAAGAATTTGAAGCCGATTATGAAAATGCCCTGGCAGATTTGCCGAAGCTGAGCGCTTTCAAGGGCCGGCTAAAAGAGGGACCAGCGGTATTAGTAGATTATTTTCAGTTGTACGAGCGGCTGTTGCAACGCGTCATCAAGCTGTATTCGTTTGTCAATTTTGCCGTGGCTGTCGATAATGCTGACCAGGCGCCTAAACCCTATTTTGGGCAGGTGATGGGGCTTTTAGGCCAATCCGCGGGGGCGAATGCCTTTGCGGACCCCGAGATGGTCGAGATTGGTGAGAAATTGTTTGAATGGGCCGAGCAAGATGCACGGCTGGAAATCTACCGCCATTATTTCCATAACCTGTTACGCCTGAAGCAGCACCGGCGTTCAGCGGAGGTTGAAGAAGTGCTGGGTATGCTGGAAGATCCTTTCATGCAGTTGACGCAAACCGCCTCTGAACTGGCAGAATCGGATATCAAGTTCAAACCCGCCGTGGATTCTAAAGGGCAGACTTTCCCGGTGACCCAGGGGCTGCTGGATAGCAATGCTGAAAATCCAGACCGCGAGGTGCGCCGGACTGCCTGGGAAAACTTCTGTGATGGCTATGCTGCTCATATCAACACCTTTGCCAGCAACTACCTGGCATACGTTAAGGCCCAGGTGGTCGATATGCGGGTCAGGGGCTATTCCTCGGTGCTTGAAACACAGCTGAAGCCATACAATGTGCCGGTGGAGGTCTTTCATAACCTGCTGGAAACCTTCCGGGCCAACCTGCCAACCTGGCACAAGTATTGGGATGTGAAGCGCCGGGCATTGGGTTATGAGAAGATCCATCCTTATGATATCTGGGCTCCGCTGGTCACCAACCCACCCAAATTAAGCTATGCTGACGCAGTGGAGATGGTTGCTGAGGGGAACGCTCCACTGGGAGAGGAATACACTTCGATGCTGCGGGAAGGCTGTTTGGAAAGGCATTGGGTGGATTGGGCGCCCAATGATACCAAGAGCCAGGGGGCCTTTTCGTCTTTTGGTGTCGAAAATCTGCCACCCCTGATCATGATGAGCTATAACGATGATGTTTCCGGGATGAGCACCCTTTCCCACGAGCTTGGCCACTCCATGCATACGTACTTCATCAGCAAACACCAGCCGGCGATCTATAAATTGTCTTACCCCTCCATGACGGTGGCCGAAACTGCCTCGAATACCAACCAGGCGATGACGCGCGCTTTCCTGCGCGAAACCCGGGCGGATGATGAGCAATTCCAGCTCGCCCTGCTGGTAGAAGCCATGTATAACTACCACCGCTATTTGTTCCAGATGCTTAACCTGGCGACCTTTGAGCTTGAGGTGTACACCCGGGCAGAGCAGGGCAAGCCACTTTCAGCGGAAATCCTGCAGGATTTGATGAAGGAAATCTATGCCGCAGGTTACGGTGAGACGATGACCGATGATCCAGCCCGCACCGGGACAACCTGGGCGCAGTTCCCGCACCTGTATGTCCCGTTCTATACCTTCCAGTACGCGGTCGGCATCAGTGCGGCAGATATGCTGACCTCCAATATCCGGTCTGGGAAGCGAGGTGCAGCCGAGAACTATCTCAAATTCCTCAGTGTGGGGGGTTCCATGTACACCATGGACCAATTCCGCCTGGCGGGTGTGGATATGACTTCTCCAGAACCAGTGAGGGCGGCTTTTGGGGTGCTGGCCAGCATGGTGGATCAAGTGGAGCGCCTGACCAGTAAATGATCAGCTAGAATAGCTTGATCTCAACCGCCTCTCATTCCCGGGAGGCGGTTGTTTTTTTAGATTTCAAGCTGGCTCGAAATCAGATCATTTACTGAATGAACGGGCTGCTGGGGTGGATAGTGGTGGGATAAATCATTGGGGTGCGACGCGCATCACATTGACATCGAAAGCCGCACTTTTTCCCTTGAGGGACAGGCTTCGCTTTTCCATTTTTGACGTATCCAGGAAAGCCCCCTCTACAGTTTGCTGGCTGAGCAAAATCTCACCGGCCTGTGCATTTGAAGCCAGGCGGGCAGCGACATTGACGGCATCGCCTAGGGCAGTAATGTCGACGACGCCATTGGCAGACCCCACTGCACCGACGAAGGCGACCCCGGTATGGATTCCGATCCCGATGGGTGCCCAGGGTCCCTGGGGATCCCGGTGGCCGGTTCTGGTTAGGATTTCTTGTGCAGCCCGAATAGCCCGGCTGGTATATTCAGGACCAGCCATCCCGGGGACATAATAGGCAGTCACCTCATCGCCCACCAGCTTGTCGATCATGGCATCGGATTTGATAAAGATGTCTGTGCTGACCTGGTAAAAGCGGTCGATGAGGTTCTTGAATTCGGTGGTGGACATACTTTCTGCCAGGGTTGTGGAGCCGCGAATATCGGCAAATAACATGGTCAATTCGATTTCGGCTCCTCCCTGATGCTTCCTGGCAAAATCTTCACATGCGTTGCAAAAGCGAGGATTATGAGGAGAAGGTTCCTTTTGGAAGATGAGTTTGATCAATGGAGAGGTGACGTGATTGAATGGCACACTGCACATTTTGCATTTTTCTTCGGAATGGATCAACTTGAAAATTTTTCTGAGGCGTTTATCTTTTTCCGTGATCCCTTGGATTAAAATGTGGCGCCATGTTCTTTCGATCATGGCGGTTTGGTCAGTATTTTCTACCATCTCTCTGAGTACCCTTTCCAAACTGGACTGATATAATCTATTATATCAGTTTTAGCATAAAACCACATTAATGTTCAAGTCTATCCATGATTAATCATGGTGCATGGTCAGCAACGACTGATCTGAAGACCATAAAAGGAGAGAATTTCAATGCAAGATTCACAGGATATCCGTAAAAATTTAGGAAAAAGTGTTGAAGCGAGCCTAAAGAAAGCTGAGGAGACAGTCTCAGACCTGCGGAAGAACCACCAGCGCGTGCTGACCACGACCATCATCAGTTCAGGAGCTGCGACCATGATCGCTGGTTTGACAGCTACTTTTGGTGAATCGGCTCAAATTGGTACGGAAGGCTGGAGATTGGCGTGCATCCTTGCGGCATTGTTTGG
>DNGN01000276.1:0-2543 GCA_003486225.1 Chloroflexota bacterium | reverse complement strand
GAAACCTCTTCCTGCAAGATCTCCGGGAAGGCGATATCGGTAGGGCCGCCCTGTTTGAAGCGGAAGTCGCAGCGCTCGGCACCTTCGGCGATGGTTTGGGTGCGGCTCAGGCCCCAGCCGAGGATCCGGCTGTAGAGGATGTCAGCAGGGCAGACGTAAGGCGCCAGCTCTGAAGCCCCCTGGCTGTCGAGGTATTTGCAGGCACCGCACTCAATGTAGTCGATCCCATAATCGAAGTTAATCCCGTCGCCTTCCACGAATTCGAAGACATAATTTCCCGGGTACTGCCGCTGCTGGGTCTCGACAGCCCGTTGGCGGACCTTGTTGATGTAGTTGGGGTGGAAGGTGCGCGGCCCAAAAAAGCGCATCAGGAATTTGGGCGTGGATTGCAGGTAGTGCTTTTCGACCTGGAAGAGGATGATGGCGAATTGTTCCAGGCTTTTGCCGTGCGTGAGACTGGCGCGATAAAAAGCCAGGATCATGGCGGTGAAGATGATGAAATCCGTAAAGGGTTTTTCACCGCCGAGGTAGGGCAGCTGCGGGAGCAGGTCTTCGAACTCTTTCCGGGTCTCTGCCAGCAGGGTGGGGATTTGCTGGGAGCTGAAATGGGTCAGGAGTACGGGATGGTCCGCTTTAAAGATGCGTTTGAAGTCTTTCAGGTATTTGTTTTTACGTTTGAGATAATACTCAGTGGGAGGAGAGGAGATGGTCATCTGTTTTTCCTCTTTACATCTTAGGAAGGATGACAACGGCATGGATAAGGGCCAGGCGTGGATCGTGTCCAGCCATTTAAATTATACAGCGCTTTGGAGCAGGCTGGATTGGAGGCAAATTAATCTTGCAGATCAGTTTGCTGGTGTTGAGCTGTTTGTAAATCGCACCAAAGCCAAAATATTGTATAATCCTTCACACATGAAACTAACACAAGCTATGTGGAGATGGAACTGTGACAGACTTAAAAATTCTTGCCGAATTTAGCTATCTAATCCAGCCGGTGGATAAGGGCTACACCAACCGGACTCTGTATGTGAATGTGGGCGACAACACGATCCAATCCAAGCCAGTCACCCAGGAGATGAAGGACATTTTCATTGGCGGGCGCGGCTTCGGCCTGCGCCTGCTGTGGGATGCGATCAAAGCGACCACCCAATGGGACGACCCGGAGAACGAGATCGTGATCTCCTCCGGACCGATCGGCGGCATTACCCAGTATCCGGGCACCGGCAAATCGATCGTGGTCTCAGTCTCGCCCACGACCAAGATCGTGGTGGACAGCAATGTGGGCGGCTACTACGGGCCGTACCTCAAGTTCGCCGGGTGGGACGCCATCGAACTGCAGGGGATTGCCGACAAAGAAGTCATTGTGTACGTGGATGGGGAAAAGGGAAAGGTGCAGATCATCGAAGCGCCAATGGAAACGGTCAACACCCATTTGCTGACCGAAGAACTGCTGCACATGTTTGCCGATCCCAAGAAACCTAACCTGGTCTCGACGGTGACTGCCGGGACGGGGGCCGACAACACCCTGATCGGCTGCCTGAACGTGAGCTATTTCGACCTGCCGCGCAAGCAGATCAAGGTCAAGCAGGCCGGGCGCGGCGGCACAGGGACGGTCTTCCGCAAGAAGAACCTCAAAGCCCTGGTCGTTAAGATCCCCAAGCTGACCGGGAAGCTCAACAATGCTGCCGACCAGACCCTGATCAATGAGACCGGGCAGCGCATGAACAAAGAGATGTACGAGAACGATCCGGTGCAGAACAGCATGGCCACCAAAGGTACGCCGGTGCTGGTCGAGATCATGGACGAGTTCGACCTGCTGCCGGTGCACAACTTCAAGTTCGGCTCACACTCCGATGCCCACAAGATCGCCAGCACGGTCTGGGAAAGCCTGTTCGACCTGGGTGCGCCGGATGGCTGCTGGTACGGCTGCACGATGGCCTGCGCACATGGCTACAAGAACCTGGTGCCTGTCAGCGGCCCGTACAAGGGCGATAAGGTCTTTGTGGATGGACCGGAATATGAAACTGTTGGCGGGGTGGGGTCCAACCTGGGCATCTTCGAGCCGCTGCAGATCCTGGAACTCAACTTTTACTGCGACACCTACGGCCTGGATGTGATCTCCTACGGGACGCTGGCCGCCTTTTTAATGGAATGCTACGAGAAGGGCATCTTAAATAAACAACGCACGGGCGGCCTGGAGCTGACCTGGGGCAACTTCGATGCGGCCGTGGAACTGCTGCACCAGATGGGCAGCGGGACGGGGTTCGGCAAGATCGCCGGGCTGGGCATCCGCAAGTAGAAGCAGTTCTTTGCCGAGGAATACGGCGCAGACCCGGCCCTGCTGCAGGATATTGGCATGGAAGCCAAGGGCATGGAATACTCCGAGTACATGACCAAAGAGTCGCTGGCGATGCAGGGCGGGTATGGCCTGGCCAACAAGGGCGCTCAGCACGATGAGGCCTGGCTGATCTTCATGGACATGGTGCTCAAGCTGATCCCGACTTTCGAGGACAAAGCCGAAGCGCTGCACTACTTCCCGATGT
>DNGN01000255.1 GCA_003486225.1 Chloroflexota bacterium | reverse complement strand
ATCCTCTCCTGGAGCTGAGAAATGATCTGAACGGCCCGGGCTACGCCATCTTCAGCTTGAATGCGAGTGCCGAGTGCAGCGGCGTTCTGTCGAATGCGGTCGTCTGTCACTGCCAGGTGGATCGCTTGAGCCAACTGGTCAGCGGTAAGCTTTTTTCGGGGGATTGGTGACGGACCGGTACCCAGTTCTGCAATGCGCCGGCCCCAGAAGGGCTGATCGCCAAAGAACGGTACCACCAGCGATGGCACTCCTGCCCGAATCCCGGCGGCAGTTGTCCCGGCTCCTCCATGGTGCACGACCGCCGCCATGCGGGGAAACAGCCATGCATGCGGGATCGAATCGATCATCATGACCGAATCAGGCAATTCGGTTGTTTGCAACCCACCCCAGCCAGAAAGCAAAATTCCCCGTTGGTTGATCTGCTTCAGGGTCTTGACGATCATGTCGGTGGTTTCTTTTGGGCGCTGGTTGCCCATGCTCCCGAAACCGATATACACCGGAGGGGGGCCCGCATTCAGGAAATTCAGCAGCTCGTCTGGTGGGGTCCAGCTGTCTTCTGCATCTAGGAACCAGTAACCGGTGATGTGGATGTCTTGTCCCCAGTCCTGTGGCTGGGAGATCATCGAAGGACTGAAGCCATACAGGGTTGGCATTCTCTCCAGGTGGGGCGAGTGATACGGTCCCCAAAAAGATGCAGGCGGTAAACCGAGCACCTCTTTGCGCGCCAGTTGGTCTGCCGAACGGAATCCCTGCCATAATATCTGGCGGGTAAGGTGATGGCTGGGCCGGTTGAAGATCTTGCTAAGCGGCGACGGCAGGCTCGGCACCAGCACACTGGGAAATTCCCGGGTTGGGGTAAAGGGAACCAGATACGCTTGCACAAATGGCAGGTTGAATTTCTCTGCCAGTGCAAGACCGATGTAGATTCCGCCCATTCCACCCAGGATCAAATCGGCCCCCTTGCAGGCGGCCACTCCCCCCTCCATTGCCAATACAGCGGCGCGCTGGGCTTCTTTCGCCATTTGGGACATCAGCTTGAGGAAGTTGCCTCCCTCCGCCTGTTGGCGCATCTCCTGGGTTTGAGCAATTTGCTGGACATCTACCGCTAAAGGCCAGAATTCTAGGTTATGTGGCACGACCAGGGATTCAAAATTCTGATGAGTGACGAAACGCACCGTGTGGCCAGCCTGGACCAAACCCTTTGCCAGGGCAACATATGGCTGCACATCTCCGCGACTGCCAGTCGCAAGCAGGATAATGATCATCAGATTATGCCTTTCATAGCAAAACGATCGCAAACTCCGTGACAGCTATTTTACCTGATCTGGGTGTGATGGAGAGAAAAAATCTGCCCCGCACTCGCCATTCGCAATGTGGGTAATGTTTTTTTCGGAGAAAACCCAAACCCTGCTATAATATTCAGAACATTTGTCCGTTCACCTGCTCCTGGAGACTCCTCATGATTGATACCGATGGTAAATTCTACCTGGGCAAAGACCCTAAAACCCAAAAACCTGTGCTTTACAACCCCGATGACCTGACTACCCATGCGGTTGTGGTCGGTATGACCGGCTCCGGCAAGACCGGGCTTTGCATCGGACTGCTGGAAGAAGCGGCACTGCAGAACATTCCGGCGATCCTGATTGATCCCAAAGGCGATATTACCAATGCCCTGCTGCACTTCCCGGACCTGCTGCCCAGCGATTTCCAGCCCTGGGTCAACCCGGATGAAGCCCGCCGCGCTGGCCAGACACTTGAGCAGGCAGCCCAGGCAGCCGCCCAAAGCTGGCGCGAAGGTTTGCAGGAATGGCAGATCGGCCCAGAGCGCATTCAGGCTCTCAAGAACGCCGCCCATTTTGCTGTTTATACCCCCGGCTCGGATGCCGGGATCCCGATCAGCATCCTGGCTTCGCTCAAGGCGCCCGAGATTCCCTGGCAGGGCAATCAGGAGATCCTGCGCGAGAAGATCTCGGGGACGGTAACCGCCCTGCTGGGCCTGGTAGGGATGAGCGATATCGACCCGGTGCGCTCGCGCGAGCATATCCTGCTGGCCAATATCTTCGAGCAGGCCTGGTCCAAAAACAAAGACCTCAACCTGGGCGAGCTGATCATGCAGACCCAGAACCCGCCCTTCGAGAAGCTGGGTGTGATGGACCTGGATACGTTCTTCCCGGAGAAGGAGCGCTTCTCGCTCTCCATGCTGCTGAACAACATTTTGGCTGCCCCAGCCTTCCAGAGCTGGATCCAGGGCGAGCCGCTGGACATCGAAGCCCTGCTGTGGGGCCCGGATGACCGGCCGCGCCACAGTGTCTTCTACATCGCCCACCTGACCGATTCTGAGCGCATGTTCTTCATCACCCTGCTGTACAGCGCCATCGAGACCTGGATGCGCTCTCAGCCCGGGGCCACCTCGCTGCGAGCTTTGGTGTATTTCGATGAGATCTTCGGCTACGCCCCTCCCATCAGCAATCCGCCCACCAAAACCCTGCTGCTGCGCATGCTCAAGCAAGCACGCGCCTTTGGCGTGGGCCAGATCCTGGTGACGCAAAACCCGGTGGACCTGGACTACAA
>DNGN01000244.1 GCA_003486225.1 Chloroflexota bacterium | reverse complement strand
ACGTTCGATGTGCCGTGAAATGATTTGTATACTTCGACCATCAACCGAATCAGGTCGGATGGGGTCGACCACAAGCTGGCTGGGGCCCCTTCGGGGTAGGTGTGCCATTTTCCGGGGATAGGTTCACCGGTTCTGTTGTGGGCAATTGCAGTTTGAGGCTTGTAGACCTCGGGCAGCAGATGTTCGAATGTGCTGTTTGCCATTCCCAGTCTGTCGAAGATCAGTTCCTGTGCCAGATCAGCCAGCGATCTGCCGGTCACATCTTCTATGATCTGATGCACGATGATGTAACCGCCACCTGAATATTTAAATTCGGTTCCTGGGGGCTGCGTCACCCGGACTGTCTTCGAGGTGGCAGGCGGTTTGCCGTTGAGAATCTGCTGGGTGGTGGGCAGTTCGCTTCCGGAAGGGTAGCCAGGATAACCATGTATGTTTATGCCCGCAGTGTGCGAGAGCAGCCCGCGCAAAGTTACCTTATGTACCTGCGTGTGTTTATTCTCCTTCACCTTCCAGGTTTGCAGAAATTCGTTGACGTCCGTATCTAGTTCCAGCTGCCCTGCTTCCACCATCTGCAGCGCTACAATCGCTGCGACTGGTTTGCTGATCGAGGCGGCCTGGAAGATGGTTTCAGTGGTCACCAGCTTTTCTGTGTTGGCCTCCATCACGCCATACCCTTTTGCCCAGGCCAGCTCTCCTTGCTCGAGGAGGGCGACACTGAAACCGGGCACTTTGTAATAAGCCATGCGCTTCGCCAGTTGCATTTTTCTTCCGGCGCTTTTTGGCTTCTTCAAGCCTTGTTCAACGGCCTGAATGGCTTGTTCGAGATCAGTCATCATTTCCTCCTTTGGGCTAATTAAATTATAAGGATAAATTGCTTATTTTGGTCAGGCTTTTGAATTCTTTTTAAGTAGAGACACCACGAATCCTCGTGGTGTCGGCTTTGTTTCAGTATACACTTTTTATGTCTGAAAACTTTGATTAATATTTTCTTTTAAATTCAGCCAAGGACACAAGATGTGCTCACCGAATACAAAAAACAGGGCGGTGAAGGATCATGCCCTCAAGTTTTGGTTGAGATAGGGAGATCGAGTTCCAGCCAATTTGCTGTCTTATTCAGCCTGCCGTCTGGCCAGCCACCACCAGCCCAAAAAGCCCAGCGGTATCAAGGTCAGCACTGCGGCTACCGCGTTCAGTACACCAAACCCGCCGCTCGCAAAAATCCAGCCAGCGACCAGGCTGCCCAGCGCAGAAGCCAGCCCTAAAAACAAGTCGTTAAAGCCCTGGGTACGGGCTCGCTCCCCGCTGTTCAACTGATCGGAGAGCAGCGCTGAGCCCCCCACAAAACACAGGTTCCACCCGAGGCCTAATAAATACAAAGAGATGCCCAGCATCAGCGCAGTGGGGAACATCGGCGCTAGCACGAATGAAACCATCAGGATCGCGATTCCGGTCAGGATCACCTTCACGCGACCCCATCTGTCCGCCAACTGCCCGGTGAAGATCGAGAAGGCAAACATGCCCACCATATGTGCCGAAAATACCGCCGAGATGGCGCCCAGCTCATGGGAGAGATGTTTCATATGCAGGGAGGTGATTCCCATGACCATGATCATAACCATCTGTGAGATGGTCATGGCGGCTGTGGCAGCGAGTACGGCTGGTTGACGCATGATCTCCATGAGGGGCCGGATTTTGCGGGTGGTTGTTTTTTCTTCCGGGTAGAGGGCTTCCAGCTGGCGGGCAACCTGGCTGGGTTCGGGTTGCAAGCCAAAATAGGCTATCCCCGCTGCCAGAGCATACAATAAGGCGCCGGCTCCCATCGGTCCCGACCATTCCGCGAAACCCAGCGAGATCCCCCATTGATTGGATGGGTCTGCAATCAGCGGCCCGGCAATGGCCCCGACCGTGCCCCCCAGTACCACATAGCTGATGGCCCGTCCGCGCTTCTCAGGCAGGCTGACATCGGCGGCTACGAAACGGGCCAGTTGAATGGCTGAGCGCGCAAAACCTGCTCCGACCACGCCTGCCAGCAAGAGCCAAAAACTTCCTGTTTGCACCGCCTGGAACATAAAAAATAGCCCAACGGCCCCCAGCCCGAGACCCAGGGTGACTCCCCGCCGCCGTCCNNCCGCTGAGTTCCACGGCCACAATTGCCAGCACGGCTGACATCGCGGCTCCCGCCGCGGAAGTAAAGCTTTGGGCGGTGAATAATGTGGCGGTGATGCGGGTACTGATTTTATGTAAATCGTCCATCCAAGCACTGCTCCCACTATTTTAATATCAGGATGTACTATACCAGAGATTTGGAGGGTTGGTTTCTTTTCATTCTGGGGGAGCCGGTTTATGTGAGCCTGGTGTTGATTTTCTATCACTCATAGACTTTCTCCCCTTCCAAATGGGCACCTTCTGCATCGGCTTCTACATCCCGGCTGTTTGGGAGCGCCTCCAAAAATTCGCGGTAAAACTCGTGCTGGATGATCAGGTTCATGATCTCGTTGGTGCCCGTCCAGATTGAGAGCAGGCGCACATCGCGCAGCAGGCGTTCGACGGGAAAGACATTGGTGTACCCGATCCCGCCCAGGACCTGCATGGCATGATTGACGATCGTCCAGGCCGTGTCGGTGGAGAATTTCTTNNGGCGCGGGCAGCATCCAACAAGGTCAGGCTCTCCGCGATCTTGAAATTTACCCCCTCAAATTGGCGGATTTTTTCCCCAAAGGCTTTGCGGCGGTTGGCGTAACGAGCCGCTATCTCCAGGGCTGCCCGGCTCATCCCAATTGCTCCCCTGGCGGAAGTCATGCGCTCGGGGATCATCATGCGGTGAAAGACAGCTGTCCCTTGCCCGATACCTGCTTCCCCGCCCAGCACGTTCTCCACCGG
>DNGN01000156.1 GCA_003486225.1 Chloroflexota bacterium | reverse complement strand
TAAGTCCCAAAAAAACCTGGGAAGGGTACATCGGCGGGATCGTTATGGCACTCATTGGATCACCCTTGCTATTATATGGCTTTTGGGCGCTGAATTTGCCTGTGGAAGAGACTATAACAATTCCGAGGGTGATGATTTTGGCAGCTTTGTTAGGGGTCTTACCGGCATTTGGCGATCTGACGATCTCGATGCTTAAGCGGTATTTCAAGGTCAAAGATTCTGGGAAGATATTGGCTGGGCATGGAGGCATGCTGGATCGAATTGATTCCTGGTTGTGGGCAGTGTCAATTGGTTACTATCTGGTAACGAAATTCTTTCTTTCCTGAAAAATTTTGATATTTAAAGGTTAATTAGGAGATTTTAATGACAAGTGCAAGTGCGAAACCTAGTCGAAATTTGGCTTTGGAACTAGTGCGGGTTACAGAAGCAGCAGCGCTGATGGCCGCTCATTATATGGGGCGGGATGACAAAGAAGCAGCAGATCAGGCTGCAGTAGATGCGATGCGCTATATGCTTAATTCCGTGGAGATGGAAGCCACGGTGATTATTGGTGAAGGGGAAAAAGATGAGGCCCCAATGCTCTTTAACGGGGAAGTATTGGGGAAAGGAAAAATTCCAAAATTGGATTTAGCGGTGGATCCGATCGATGGCACCCGGCCCCTGGCTCAGGGGCGTCCGAATTCCATCGCAACAGTCGCCGCTGCTCCAGCAGGAACGATGTATGATCCGGGCCCATTCGTTTATATGGACAAAATTGCAGTTGGACCAGGGGCAAAGGGAGTCATAGATATTGAAAAGCCTGTCAAGGACAACCTGGTTGCGATTGGAAAATCCTTGGGTAAACGCATGAGTGATATCACTGTAATCATACTGGACCGCCCCCGGCATAAAGAATTGGTGGCAGAAGTTCGCCGCTGTGGCCCACGTATTCGGTTTATTGATGATGGGGATGTTGCTGCCGCTCTGATGACAGCTTGGCCAGACTCCGGGATTGACGTATTGTTGGGTGTAGGGGGTACTCCTGAAGGTGTGCTGGCTGCCTGTGCCCTGAGAGCTATGGGAGGGGAGATTCAAGGCAAGTTGTTCGCCCGAAATGAAGCGGAAAAGCGCAGCGGAATTGAAATGGGATATGATTTTGATTCGGTGATTACGATGGATGACCTGGTTTCTTCGGACGATGTCTTCTTTGCCGCCACAGGGATTACAGATGGTGAACTTCTGGATGGCATCCGCTACCATTCGAATGGTGCAACAACTGAAAGTATTGTGGTCAGAGGGGGGACTGGCACTGTACGGCTGATCAAGTCGATGCACAGCTTCAAACAACTCGAATCTATCAGCGATCTTCCTTATTAGGACAGAAATAAATCCGGCCAGCTTGGCCGGTTTTTATTTAAACCAAAATATATTTCGCATAGTCATTCAAATAATAGTGATTCAAGAAAATTTTCTTGGTTTTAGCTCTTGTGTCAGAGGGTTTTAAGGGTCTGAAGTGTATCCAATAAACGGGATTGCCATTTGTGGTCATCCTGAGAAAACCAGATCGCATTTTTGCCCGTCCTCACATCTCTGCCCATCACGGGGTACTTGCGGGGAGGCGCACCTTGAGGCAAGGAAGGGAAGCGGATCGTGATCAGCCCATTTTCCACGCTAACAGAAGAAACACCGGCTCTTTCAGCCAATGTACGCACCTCAATCTGATAAAAAAGATTGACGAGGGATGGCGGCAGTGGGCCAAAACGGTCAACAAATTCGTTTTGCAAGGCAAGCATCTCTTTAATTGAATGGGCATCTGCCATCCTGCGGTATAGCCTTAAGCGCAGGTCTTTATCAGGGATGTAGGATTCGGGGATCGAGATTTCTAAGGGTAGATCAACACTGATGATTGGGTGAAATGTTACCGCCGAGATGGGTAAAGAATCCTGTTCTAAGTGCCCTTGCTTCTTAATTTGGTTAACTGCCTGAGAGAGCAACCGAGTATAAAGGTTGAGACCGACTGCAGCGATTTGCCCATGCTGACGCGTACCCAGAAAATCACCGGCCCCGCGGATTTCAAGATCGCGCATTGCAATTGTATAGCCTGCGCCCAGCTGGGTGTTCTCTGCGAGTGTTTCGAGGCGCAGGCTGCCTTCTTCGGTTGCTGATCTGGCTTCGTGTTTAAAGAAATAGGCATACGCGCGTTGGGCTCCTCGTCCAACACGACCTCGCAATTGATAAAGCTGTGCAAGCCCAAAAGTGTCTGCGCGATCAACGATTAATGTATTGGCATTTGGAATGTCCAAACCTGATTCAATGATGGAGGTAGAAAGCAGAACGTCGATATCTCCGTTGGTGAACTGACGCATACGTTTTTCTAGGTCTCGCTCAGCCATTTGTCCGTGCGCCACTCCAATCCGGGCTTCAGGAATGAGCCTGGCAAGCTGGGTGCTCACACCGGCAATACTCTGTACCCGGTTATGGACAAAAAATACCTGGCCGCCGCGTTCGAGTTCTCTTAGAATTGCTTGGCGAACAAGGTTGGCTTGGTAAGGNNAGTTTTTTGAGATGTTCCTTGTGGGTCACACCAAACCGCTGTTCTTCATCGATGATCACCAAACCAAGATCCTTGAAGCTGATATCTGGCTGGATCAACCGGTGAGTGCCGATGATGATATCTACCGTTCCCTCAGAAAGCTGGTAGGCAATCTGGCGCTGCTCGGCTTGCGTGCGAAAGCGGGAGAGCATTTCAACTTTCACAGGAAAAGCTGCCAAGCGCTG
>DNGN01000095.1 GCA_003486225.1 Chloroflexota bacterium | reverse complement strand
CGTGGGAAACTCCCGCCTATACCTGCTGAGGAATGAGCAGCTTATCCAACTGAACCTCGACCATACCTACGTACAAGAGGCAATCGATGCCGGCGCCCTGACAACTGAGCAAGCCAGATCGCACCCACACGCCAACATCATCCGCCGCTACCTGGGCTCTACAGTCGACCCAGAGGTGGATACCCGTATCCGGACAGACCGAAACCCCCAATTCAGCCCAGATAATCAGGGATTTCGCTTGCGTGCTGGTGACCGGTTGCTGTTATGTTCCGACGGGTTGAATGATATGATTGCGGATGAAGTCATCGCAGAAGAGTTAGCCCAGCCAGATATCCAGCAGTCAGTTTCCAACCTGATCGCGGCAGCCAATGCAAACGGTGGAAAAGACAACATCACCGTTATTGTGTTGGAAATGCCCAAAAACGATGCTCCTGCAGATTATTGGGAAGCCTTGCGAGAGGTCAAACCGCAGACTGCATTTTCCTATGCGGGCCTGGTGGTGATGGGTCTGGCGATCCTGGTTGCCATTATTATGTTCATTTTCCAGTTGATAAACTAAGAGAACCCCCACCCTTTTTATTCTGAAGCCAATCACAATCCAATTGCGGAAAAAAACATGATTTTCGATGGTTGGAAGGTTGATTGATGCTGCATGCCACGTACCAGGTTCTCATTCAACAAATAGCGCATTAAGGATAGGCAAAACAGGATGGCAAAAGCACGCTGCTAGACTTGCTTTTGCCCCCAATGGATACCAATGGTACCCAGCATACGGCGCACAAAGCCCACAGCCTGGAAACCGGCCTGCTCAAAGGAGGCTGCGAGCCGTTCGGCTGTCAGGAACTTTTCAGTTGAATCCGGCAGATAAGTGTAAGCCTCGGCTTCGCCTGCAACCAGTTTTCCTAAAAATGGGATCACGGTATGCAGGTGGAACTCCAAGAGCGGACGCAGCCAGTTTTGTCTTGGGGGGGTGGTATCCAGGCTGCCCACGCGCCCTCCAGGTCTTAGGGTGCGGTGCTGCTCTTCCAGGGTGTGCGAGACATCCGGCACGTTGCGCAACAAAAAACCAGAGACAACCGCATCGGCGCACTGGCTGGCAAACGGCAAGTGCATGGCGTCCGCGATCACCCAGGACACCCGATCGCCCCCTGGACGCTGCCGGCCAACCATCACCATTTCGGGGGTGAAATCGCTAGCCACCACCATCGCCTCGGGGTACCTGCGGCTGATCTCCAGAGCAATATCACCAGTGCCAGCCCCCAAATCCAGCACCACGCTGCCTGAGGACAAATCCATATGGCGGATCAGCTCTTTGCGCCAGCGCACATCCTGGCCCACCGTCATCAAACGATTCAGCAGATCGTAGCGGTGGGCGATGCGCCCAAACATCTTCTGGACATAGGCTGCCCGGTCCTCACCTTTCAGATGCGTCATACCATCACCCTCGATACCCTCTCGTCAACCCTATGCCTCAGAAAACTGCCAGGGAGATAATTTGCGGTGCAGCAGGTCCACAGCGAAATACATCCCCAATCCCAGCAGGCTCATCGCCAACACACCGGCGTACATTTTAGGATAGTCGAAGAGCGTGCTGCCGTGGAAGTAAATATAATATCCCAGCCCGCGCTGGGTCGCAATCAGCTCGACGATATACAGCACAGCCACAGCCGTGCCGATCGACTGGCGCAGGGCAGTCAAAATAGCCGGCAGGCTGGCTGGCAGGTACACAAACCGAAACAATCCGCGCCGCCCTGCCCCCAGGCTGCGCACGGAATAGATCAGCTCAGAACGGATGGCAGACGCCTGGTCTCTTACCAGCACCAGTATCTGGAAAAATAAGATCAAGAAGATGATCACGATCTTCGAAAGATCAGAGATGCCCAAAAACAAAAGCACCACCGGCACCAGCACCACTTTCGGGATCGGGTAAAGCAGGTAAATCACGGGCGAGAAAAACTCATTCAGCCGGTTGGATTGCCCCAAAACCAGCCCAGCCGGAGCCGCCAAAGCCACCGAGAGCAGCATGGAGGCTACCACGCGCCACAAGCTGGCCAGGAAGTGGCCGCCCAGATCTCGCCCAATTTCGACAAAAAAAGTTTGCAGCACCAGCCATGGCCCCGGCAAGATCGGAGCATCCACCAACCAGCTGGAAAGCTGCCAGACCACCCCGATTCCCAGGGCCGCGGCGAGAATCTTACGGGAACTCATCTGGCCTCCTCCAACATTTGGCGCAAACGGGCGCACACAGCCTGGTATTCGGATGTCTGCATATAATCGGGATCAGTCGCTCTGGGATTCTCCACGATCTGGGGAGCACGATTGGGCGGCTGGCCCAGCACAAGGATTTTTTCTCCCAAAACGGCGGCTTCTTCAATAGCATGGGTGACGATGACCATGGTCAGGTTGTGCTCCTGGCGCAAACTGCGCATCAGATCGCCAAGGCTCTGGCGGGTTGGGGCGTCCAGAGAGGCAAAGGGTTCATCCATCAGCAGCAGGTCCGGGTTTAACGCCAGGGTACGGGCAATCGCGGTTCGCTGTCGCTGGCCGCCTGAAATTTGGCCCGGGAATTTTTGGGCCACTTCGGTCAGTCCCAGGCGGTCTAGCCAGTAGATAGCCGGTTGCTGGGTATCCTTCACCAGCTCACCCACCGGGGCGTGGAGGCCATCTGGCCCATAAAAGCGGCGGATGCGCAGTCCCAGGCTGGCATTTTCACGCACGGTTGCCCATGGCAGCAATCCATAATCCTGCAGAATCAAACCCGTCTGAGGGCGCGGCTTGCTTAACACCCCACCACCGACCCGCACTTCTCCCCCGGTGGGATAGCGCAGCCCGGCCAGCAAGTACAGCAAGGTGCTTTTACCGCACCCCGATGGCCCCAGTACAGCCCAGGCTTCCCCAGGCAAGACCTGCCAATTAAACCCCTCAAAAATTTTGGGGGTGCCGGGATATTGAAAGGTCAGGTTATTGATTCGGATCATTTGGGAAGTTCACTTCGATTTTATGATTGCGTAATGATAACAGATAATTGCCGCCATATGGTCAAGAGCCAAGCAATAAAATCATGCCTACTGGCCTCTGCTCCAGATTCCACGCGCGGGAAAATGGGTCCACCCGTGAAGAACCAATATTTTGCTCCCATCCTACGAACGATGCCAGTTCCGATCGAAACTAAGCTGGCTCAAGATTGAAGCACACGATGCGGAAAAGCGAGCTTCCGGCGCAGAACAAAGGCTTATGGTCGCTCAAATGATCCTCTTAGATTAACCACTTGGATAGTTGTCTCCGGATAGGAACAACCCTAATTCCCGTTCGCATCCTCGTCGACGGCTGGAGTCTCAATCACCCCATTCCATGGCATGGGCTTTCCTGGGTTCTGATCCTCAAAGAACCATTCCAACGGGTTGACCCCCGCATCAAGCAGGTAGATTTTGCCATTCGGAATCGGAGGGGTGTGAAAATGGTAGTTCCAGACCTGGCCGGAATGCTCCAATTCGGTATACTGACTGACGACCTCGAACCAGGTTTGCCCGGGCTTCAGTGGGAAAGGATCTCCCGCCAGGGTGTACAGCCGCAGCACTCCCCCATCTCCCGGGCGCACCCATTCCGCCGGGTAGGAAAAGCCATCCCGGAAAACCGTGGCTCGCCCGCGCCCATTCAAGTTGAGCCCCAGGATCTCGGTCCCTTCGGTATAGGCATAAAATTTATGGTCCACTTCCAAAAAGACCACATTGGCCGCACTCAACCGCTGGTTGGTGAGGGCATCATAATGAGGGGCGTAGGTTTCCACAGACAGGTCCATACTGCCTTGAGTCTCCTGCCAGCGCAGGTACAAGTCTGAGACCTCATCATACTCCCAATAGTTATACATGGAGGGAGAATAGCGCAGCTTGACAATCGTTGCCGGATTTATGCTTGGGGTTACATGGTCGGAAAAATACAGCCCGGAAAGGTCCGGCCGCTGATTATTGTCATCGCGCTGCTCAAAAAAATCCTGCACCGCATCCGTATTGGCGAACATGGTGTTGTAGCCTTCTAATTTTGGGTCCCGGCATAAACGGTTTACGGCAGATATACCACATTTGGACTCATGGTCCAGATCGTTCTCCAATACAAAACGCCTGACGATCTCCTTTTCAAGGCTTTCAAAATACTCAATCACATGCACGTCAGCATAGCCGTAGACAAAATAAGAGTCAAACATGCGGAAGATATGTTCATCAAACAGCCTGCCAGAACGGACCGGACCAACCTTTTCAGCCGATTGACCATAAAAGACTGCGATAAAACGCGAAATCCCGCGCTCCATATAATACTCAAAGACAATATCAGCTTTGGATAGCCCGGACTGCGGGCGAACATAGCGCGGGTAATTGGTCACCTTAATGGCGACCGGGCGGCGCTCTAAAAACTGGGGATCAGCAACTACCAAGCCAGTCAGGGGATTGATATAAACTGGATAGGTCTCCGGGCCATAGCCATCATTGGGCGGCCCGCTGGACAAAAGCGGAACCACTACCGGCAGGCCTGTTTCCGGAACCAATGGAATCTGGGTCGGTGTAGGAGTGGGAATATAGGTGGGTGTCGGGGTATTGGTAAATTCGGCGGCATCTGCCGGCGGCAAAGATGGGGTCGCACTGGGTGTGGCCTGCTGGGTTGCTGTAACCGACTGGTACGCTTCGGAGGCTTGTACCGGCGCAACCACCAGCAAAACCACGATAAGCAACAATAAAAGAGTCATCAGATATGGATGTTTCATACAGCTACCAATATAGCAAGACAATGGCATATTTGCAAACCGTATTTCGAACAGGTTCTGAGAAAATTTCAGGACAAGAAAAACGGCCTGCACCAGCGTCCCATCTCTTTGAGAGGTGCAAATTTCATGCTAACAACCAATCTACTTCAAGGGATTTTAGAAAAAGGCTCCAGGATTAAACGATTTTTACGCTCAGATCGCGGGAATAAAATGATACAATCTATCACCCTGCACGAGGATATTCCATTCTATGACTAAAGACATCGCCCCCCCAACCGATGCAAACCAAGCGGACCGGGAACTGACAATCTTCAATCGTTTACCGACAAGATGGCTGCTGCTGATCGTGCTGGCGACCGTTTTGGCGGCCTGGCTGCTGAATACCCCTCCAGGATGGCTCGGAAAGGCGGATGCAGTGGGCTACGCCCTTTGCCACCAAATATCTGAGCGCTCCTTCCAGATCAATGGCCAGCCGATCTCGCTCTGTGCCCGTTGTACCGGGATGTATATGGGCGCGCTGGTGGGCATCCTCTACCAGTTGGGGTTGGGACGCCGGCGCACCTCCTGGCCTGATAAAAAATATCTCGTGGTGCTGGCAATCTTCTTCACGGCGTTTGCCATCGACGGCTCCAATTCGGCCGCAAAGCTCTTCCTGCAGCATGGCCTGCTGTACGAACCCAACAATACCCTGCGTCTTCTGACAGGCACAGGCATGGGGCTGACCATGGCCGCCATGATCCTGCCAACCTTCCACCAGACCATCTGGAAGAGCTATTCGCTGCAACCCTTCTTCACGGATTGGAAGCAGTTTGCCGGCATGGTGGCTGCCGGCTACACTGCAGCTGCTCTAATCCTGACTGAAAACCCGGCAATTCTACNNTGCACATTGGGCTGATCGATCTCGGCCGCTTCCTGCTGACCGGCACCTGGGAAGGTTTTCACCTGGAAATTGGTTGAGTTCTCTAGTACAGAACCATAAGGTTCTCTCAGCAAACACTTTAAACAAGCCAATTATTTTTGAGTATAATAAGCACTAAAGGAATTTATAAATATGGAAGGAATTTTTTCTGCTTTTGGATTATCTGCCTCGGCAGGATTAAATGCATACATCCCTTTGCTGATCGTGGCGTTGGTGGGGAAGTTCACCAACCTGATCACGCTTGACCAACCCTGGGATGCAATGACCAGCTGGTGGATCATCGGGCTATTGATCGTTCTTTCGATCATCGAATTCTTCGCCGACAAAGTCCCGGCCATCAACCATGTCAACGATGCCATCCAGACCGTCGTCCGGCCAACTGCGGGAGCGATCTTATTTGCCGCCAGCGCAGATGCGATTACAGAAATCCACCCCATCCTCTCACTGGCGGTTGGAGTGCTGGTGGCTGGTGGTGTGCATGCTGCCAAAGCGGGCGCTATTCGCCCTGCAGTTACCGCCACCACAGCCGGCACAGGCAATATTTTCGTCAGTATCCTGGAGGACATCATCTCCACTATCTTGTCGGTCCTAGCCATTATCCTACCCGTCATTCTGGGTGTGCTGATCGTCATGTTTGGGGCCTGGGTGATCTGGTTTTTCTGGCGGCGGCAAAATCGAAAACTGGCAAGAGAAGCAGTTCGAAAGAACTACCAATAATTTAAATAAATCATTTATCTATCTACCCCAACACTCATAAGGAGAGAAACATGAACATGGATGACAATAATTACGTAGAATTTGAAGAAGCAAAGCCAGAAAAAGACAACAAGAGAACCGTACTCATTGTAGCAGCCGCTCTGGTAGTCCTGTGCTGCTGCTGCATTGCCGTAGGCTACGGCCTATGGACCTGGGGAGATTCAATCGTGCAATGGTTCGGATTCTAATTTAGAAATACAGCCATTTTCCAGTGGTGGATCAAGCCAGAAACAATACATCTCAGCTGAGCTAGCTTAACCTCGCAAGTAAAACACCCACTTCACGTGGGTGTTTTTTTTCTCATCTGCGCAGTACGGCGCGTACCGGGCTGCCATCCCCAAATTCGATCTTGAGTGGCAATGCGCAAAGTTCATACAGCCCATCCGGCACCCTGCTGAGGTTCAGACCTTCCAGGATCGCAATGCCATGACGGTACAAGGCAGCATGCCCGGGTAGCAGGCGGTCATCCAGCGCATCCACAGAAGGCGCATCTGTACCCAGCAGGACAACTCCCGCAGCGGCCAGAGAGTTCACCATGGAAACCGAGGGATACACGATCCTGGTCGGAAATTCCTCATCCGCCAGCTTGCTGGCAGAGGTATGCAGCAGCAAGCGCGCGGCAGTTTTTAAATCTATCCCACCAAGATCTTCGACTTCTAGCGGTCCATGTTCCTTTTGTACCGTCACGATCTGAGCCGGACCCCAATATGCAGACAAGTCCAGCTGATGGCAGGTTTCCCCCTGGGATTCAAAATGATACGGCGCATCGATATGCGTGCCGGTATGGATGCTCATGGCCAGGACACCGACATTGACCGAATCGCCATTTTGCTGCGAAAAAGATGGCTGCAAAGAGAATGCATGATCCCCAGGCCAAGTACCGATGTGCGGAGAAAGGGTGCGGGAGATATCATAAAATTCATGTGCCATCACGTCACCTCCGGTGGTTGATCAGAATAGTTCAGGTAAACTCCCAGCTCCACGATCTCTTTTAGGGCCAAGGCTGCACGGTAGATTTCCTCAAAGGTGGTATACAGCGGGGCAAATCCCAAGCGGATGTTATCCGGGGCGCGGAAATCCGGCACCACCTGGTAAGCATCGATCAAAGCCTTGTCTATACGCAGGCCCTCAACGTGCCCCAGCGAAACGTGTGAGCCCCTCTGTTCAGGCTGGCGAGGAGAGTTCAGGGTATAACCCAGCGGCTCAAGCCATTCCTGCCACAACCCGATCAGGTAATTCGTCTGCAGGAGCGATTTATGACGGACAGCCTGCATACCGGCCTCCATCAGCAAGTCGAGGCCTGGCTCAATCAGGGACATGGATAAGACCGGTGGCGTCCCGCTGAGAAACTTACGCAGGCCCGCTTCGGGTTGGTACTGCAGGTCAAAATTGAACATCTTGTGCTGCCCCATCCAGCCGCTGATCGGGTTTTCCAGCATTTCCTGTAAGTCCTCGCGGATATACAAAAAAGCAGGCGCCCCCGGCCCGCCGTTGAGATATTTATAGCTGCAGCCTACCGCCAGGTCAACATGCGCTGCGTTGAGGTCTACTGGTAGGGCACCCACCGAATGGCTCAGGTCCCACAAAACCAGCGCCCCCCGCTGGTGGGCCTCCGCCGTCAGATATGCCATGTCATAGGTGTACCCGCTCTTGAAGACCGTATGCGATAAAGTCAGCAAAGCGGTCTGCTCGTCCAGCTGGTCACGCAGCTGTTCTACAGGCCCATGAATCCCGTCTGGGGAAGAGATCAGGGAGAGCAGATGGGTATCCCCGGCCAGTTGAGCCACCCGCTGAAGAATATAGACGTCCGAAGGGAAATTGAGGTCATCGGTGATGATCCTGTTGCGCCCAGCCTGGTACTGCAGGGCAGCCATCGCCAACTTGAACAGGTTTACCGAAGTAGAATCGGCCAGGATGACCTCATG
>DNGN01000008.1 GCA_003486225.1 Chloroflexota bacterium | reverse complement strand
TATAAATTCAATCATAATGCCCGCCGGGTCCTGAACCCGAATAGCCACATCGTTGTGTTCAAAAACCACCTGCTTTTCATTCAGACGTTTCAATAAAGAGCTTCGTGAGCCCTCATCGGGTAAGAGAACCTGGTAATCGATCAATCCGAGTGCATTGGCTGGCGCAATTTGACCGGCATACGATCGCCAAGTATTCATGCCTATATGGTGATGATATCCACCTGCCGAGAGGAATCCCGCTCCAGGCATCTGCATGACCAGGTCAAATCCAAGCGCATCCTGATAAAAGGCGGCTGTTTGGGCCACATTATTAACCTGGAGATGAATATGCCCCATTTTGGTACCGGCAGGCAGCCGATCAAATGGTTCTGGGTTGGCTTCTGCAAGTAATGATTCGAGGTCCACAGCCAGTGTATCCATGCGTAGCTGCCCATTGGCGTATTCCCAACTGTCGCGTGGTCGATCGCGATACATCTCGATACCATTGCCCTCAGGATCGGATAAATAGAGCGCTTCACTGACCAGATGATCCCCAACACCATCCAAAGGATATCCACTGCGGATCAAGTGGTTTAACCAGCGTCCCAGTTCTGCCCGGTTTGGCAGTAAAAGCGCCAGATGGAAGAGACCGGTTGCGTTGGGGTAGCTGATCCCACCAGCTTTTGAGAACAGGCGGACAAGAGTTCGTCCATCTGCTCCCAAATCCACAGACTCGGGTGATTGGGAGAGCAGGTTCAAACCAATCACATCACGGTAAAAATCCCTCATCCCGGAAAGATCTTTTACGGCCAGACTGACAGCCCCAACTTCCGTTTGGGGGTCAATTTTAAATGTGCTATTCGCGAATTTTTCCATATCCAGATTCTCCGAATTTTTTAACGGGTTAAACCATTCTAGATTGACCGGGTAAACCAACCAAGTCTTACAAAGCACGCGTGGATAAGAGGTTCTTTTGGAGTTGAAAACTTTTGCAGAAGGGGGATTAAGTCAGTTCCCAGGGAGGCTTTTCGCGGCCTCTACTTAGTGCCTCGACAATTTCTTCCTGGTAGGATGGCAGCAAATCAGCGGCTGCTTTTACCAGCCCATAACATCCGGCCATCATCATGTCGCCAAATGGGGTAGCAAAATGGGGCTTCAATCCCGATCGCTCCATCATGACCCAGCGCGGGCCAGTGACAGCGTAAAAATACTTGTCCAGGGCAGTACCCTTCAAGGGGGAATCAAGCACCAGCGCTCCATGCCCATGGTCATGGAAAACATCCTCATGCTTCAGACTGCCCTCGGCCAATTTTTCCAGGAGTCCATCCAGCTTTCCGGCATCCAACATGCCGGTATGATGTTCAAAAACTCCTTCAATGCCGGCAGGACCTAAGCGAAAGGCAATGGTATGGAAATTTCCCACATTTAGCATCACAGTTCTCTCTCGCTGCTGGATGGCAGTATCCAGCATTGCCCCTAAAACTGCAGCGGGGGCAGTATCCATCAAGATTAAGACCGTATCCAACTGGCCTGCTGAAGCCACCACGGATTTCATGCGCGTCATGATGTGCGGCACATCGTCGGCTAAAAATGCAAATGTTTCGAGTCGCTTATCCTGGCCGATCCGTTCGGCGATGTAATCGAAACGAAACTGGCGGTCCGAATATCCCGGTGGGGCTGCGCCATGGTCNNGCAATTCTACTTTGAGCACCTCAGGCGGCAGTTTTTTGATTTCGTCCTCACTTGCCAGGGTTATCCCGAATTCCTGCACGATATCCAGGTCATCATTGAACGATCGGGCTGCATCCGGTGTGGCAAACAATTTATAGCCAGCCTTGAGATGGTCTTCCGCCGCCCAATGGCTGGGGCCTCCGCCCATGGTGACACCGGTCAGGGCAACATCCAAACCCTGCCTGGTAGCCTCGCGTAATCGCTGGTGGGTGATCATCGTCGGTGAAGGCATCACCATTTTGAAACTGTTCTCTACATCGATACGGGAATCAAACAATAAAATATCCTGCGTTCCAGTCCCAACATCCACTGCCAGTAATTTCATACACTATCCTTTTGGGGGAAGTATCCCATCATTCAGCTACCGGATAAAAATCGGGCCTGGATTGCCAATGCCAAACCTTCGACATCACTACGGGGATATTGCGGGATGCCGTTCAAAAATTCATCCGGCAACGGGAGATCTGCCGCGATGGCAAAACAATGATGTAAATATTGCGCATTTTCCTCAAATTGATCATTCCCGATCACTAACAAGCTAGGATTTTCCGAATTTTTGTAGCCTTCTACCAGAATTAGATCCACATCAGCAATCCTTGAGACGACATCCGCCAAGGGTACTTCTTTTTCCAGATTACGATATTCAACCAGTTTATCCGGAGATGCAATCAGCACCAGATCACTACCCGCCTGGGCGTACCGCCAGCTATCTTTGCCCGGGGTATCGACTTCTAAGCCGTACTTTGAGTGGTGCTTCACACTCGCCACCTTATAACCGTGATCCTTGAACCAGGTAATCAAGCCAACCAAGAGCGTGGTTTTACCGGAATCTGAAAAACCGATCACATTAATGACAGGGATGGACATCATCGCAACCTCTGGTGAAGAATTTTTTCAGACCGATTTTACCCCAAGAACAGCGGGGAATCAAAAATAAGCTTTCTGATAAAGTTCTCACCACAGGTCATACAACCCGTCATAACCGATATCAGCGTTGAATTGCTAGGCAATTATCGGTAAAGATCGTGGTCGATTGCCGGTAAGATCAAACCATGCATTTGCCACCGCTGCCCCTATCGGGCCAATCGGCGGCTCTCCGAGCCCGTGCGGTTTATCATCTCCCTGGATCAGCGCTACCTGAATACTGGGCATATCCCGCATCGTGAGCAAGGGATAGCCATTGAAATTACTCGCAGCCAGCTGGCCATCTGCTACCCGGGCATCTTCATAGAGCGCTGAACTGAGTCCCATGGTCAGGGCCCCTTCAATTTGTGCTTTTGCCCCATCCGGTGAAATAACCAGTCCCGGATCTACCACCGCAAAGACTTTCTCTAATTGTGGTTTATTGTTGTCTATGCGCAACTCCACTGTTTCTACTACTATGGTTCCCACATCCACCGACATAGCAACACCTCGTCCCACGCCTTCTGGCTTTGGGGATGCCCAGCCGGAGATATCGCGCGCTTTTAATAATGCATTTCGGAACCGTTCCCCAATCTGCGTGTCTGGCAAATTGACCAGGCGGAATTCCAGCGGGTCCATTCCAATGCTGAAAGCCAACTCATCGATAAACGACTCAAGGGCAAAAATGTTTGGCAGGATCCCCAATCCGCGCCACCAACCGGTGGGCACTGGCAAGTCTGCCAGGTAAGTTACAGTTTGCTTATCCGGCACCGCATACTGGATCATCGCCCCACGCCAGGAGCCAAAATCCGCACCCAGAATACTCTTGACTATACTGGGCATAAAGGCAAATGAAACCTGCCCACTGGCCTGCTTGTGCTCCATGGCCGTAATTTTGCCCTGCGAGTCGACTACTCCTCTGAGCACATGATGAGTCGGCGGGCGCAAATAGCCGTACAGAAAGTCTTCCTCGCGTGTCCATCCGACATGCACGGGTTTTCCAGCGGAGGCGGATAATCTCGCGGCTTCCACAGCGACCTTTTCCTCTACCTTGCGGCCAAAACCGCCGCCCAAATATGAAGGCATGACGCGCACCTCAGCTGGATCTCGGCCAATTGCTTCGGCCACCTGCTCCTGGATCCGGACCGGGGCCTGCGTGGATACCCGAACTTCGACCAGATCTGGCCGCACATCCACCACTGCCGCCTGCGGCTCCAAATGTGCATGATATGCCATTGGCATGCGATATTCTGCCTGAATGAACTGGCTGTTATTAAATACAGCTTCCGGGTTACCTGCGCGTTGAATAACGACTTCCTTGCCCAGACCTACGGTCACCATTCTCTCAATATCAGCTTGCTTAATGGGCTCCACCTGTTCCCATTCCAATTCCAAATTTTGGACTGCCTGCCTGGCCTGCAGCCTAGTTTCAGCGACAACGCCGGCAAACCCTTCCTCAAGGACAACCTTGACCACTCCTGGCATCTCCATCGCAGTGCCTGGAGATGCGCTCAGCAGTCGACTGCCTAATTTTGGCGGACGTGCAACGGCCCCATATAACATACCCGGGAGGCGTTCATCATACCCAAATACAGCTGCCCCGGTCACTTTATCCACCAAATCTACCCGCGGGAGCGATTGACCAATTAGTTTAAATTCACTCCTTGGCTTAAGCGCGGGAACCTCGTCGGGCAAGGTCCACTCCTCTACTTGCTGAACAATTTCGCCATAGGTGAGAAATGTATCAGCATTCCGGGAGTCTATGACCCGGCCATTTTCAGCGATTAAATTTTCAGCAGGGACCTGCAACAACTGAGCAGCCTCATTGATCAGCATTACGCGCATCAAAGCCCCGGCTTCACGCAGCGGCAGGTATAGACTCGAAACCGTATTGCTGGCGCTTGTGCCAATACTGTCATCCAAACCCTGGCCTGTCCCGGCCTGGCGGACTTCGAGCTGGTCCCAATCAACCTCTAATTCTTCAATGGCAATCTGGGCCAATGCGGTATGCACGCCCTGGCCCATCTCCACTTTGGGCAAATAGACCCGCACACGATTTTCTGGAGTGATCTCAAACCAGGCCGTTGGTTCACCTTGCACCGCGCCGAAGGAGCCATCCGAGCCATCAAGATATTCCGCAATCTTCCTTCTGGCAAAAGGCAGGCCCACAGTCACCCCAAGCACCAGGCCAGCACTTCCAGCCCCGAGCAGGATCAGGAATCCCCTGCGGGAGAGTTTCTTTCGCTCTTTTTTAGCCATTGTTTCGCTCCCCAGCCATTTGTTCAGCTGCCTGAGAAACCGCCGCTTTAATCCTGACATATGTGCCACAGCGACAGTAATTATTGCCCATCGCGGCGGTAATCTCTTCTTCTGTGGGCTGAGAATTTTTATCCAAAAACGCGGCAGCGGTCATCATCTGGCCAGGCATACACCAGCCACATTGTGGGACCTGATGCTCGACAAATGCCTGCTGCACGGGATGAAGCAAGCTCGGATCCGGTGAATATTTCTCCGCCAAGCCTTCTATGGTTGTGATCTCTTTCCCTTCTGCAAAAGACAGCGGCACCACGCAGGAGCGAACCGCCTGCCCATCGAGGTGGATTGTGCAAGATCCGCAAATGCCCATCCCGCAGCCATATTTCGTGCCAGTTAATCCAATCTCATCCCGAAGCACCCAGACCAGGGGACGTGACAGATCACCATCCTCCACATCGAATACTTCGCTGTTGATTAAAAGCCTCATGAACTTCTCCTTTCTAAAACCAGGCAAGAATGAACGAATGAATACCAGTGGCATCCAGATATCCAGGTTAGTTCCTAGACTATGCCAAACAGAATTTAATTTCAAATTTCGCCGGGAATGCTTTAACTGTATGACCTGAAACAGGCAAATGATTGGTTTATTCCAAAACGACCAGAAGGGAATCTTTTTCCACCTTCTGATCACTGGAGACCAAAATATCCTTAACGATGCCGTCCTTCGGTGCATGAATGGCCATTTGCATCTTCATCGATTCCAAGACACAAACAGGCTGCCCTTCCTGAACCTGCTGTCCGATCTCCACATTGACACTGATCACCAAACCGGGCATCGGAGCTCGCAGCTCATTATCCGAGGCAGATACCACCCGGGATTTGACCTGGTCTCTTTCGGATTCTACCTGAGCCAAAATCTGCTTGCCGTCCGCCATCACGAGGTAAGAGCTCTCACCCTCCACCTTCATATGCAGCTCAAGCTTATCATCCCCGTGATTCATCAGGTAAAGACCAGCCTCATTGAGCTGCAGGAGATCCGCCTGAATATCCTCGTCGTTAATCTTGATACCCGACTCGGTGATCTCAATGCGGTATTCGTTTTCGCCAATTTTAATCCGATAAACCGCCATATATTTTCGGNNGATTAAAGTGCGCCCCGCATCTGTTCTTTCCAAGCCGTTGTGCGCCAGTTGTTTTCCTGGGCCCGCTTTTGTGTTTTTCGCTTTTTCTGCTGATGCTCAACCAGGGCTGCGGCAAGGGCAACTATTTTTTCCAGGGCCTCAGACCTCTCTTCAAGATTGGGCTTGAAGGTATCCAGGAAGGTGGTGTTTACATTGCCCCCAATAAAATTATCCTGGGCAATGATCTTGGATAAGAATTCGATATCTGTGGGAACCCCACTGATCTTAAACTCTTCTAAAGCCCGACCCA
>DNGN01000051.1 GCA_003486225.1 Chloroflexota bacterium | reverse complement strand
CTGCAAGACGGGTGAAGGCTTCGACGACTGGATCCATTGGCTAACCAAGAAAGTAGAAGCGCACAAAGGATAACTTGATCGCGGGCAGACGTATCCGGATTAATGGAGTCGTTCAGGGGGTTGGCTTCAGGCCGTTTGTGTTCAGCTTGGCAAAAAAATATCAGCTGAACGGCTGGGTCCGGAATACCTCGGCGGGAGTCGATATCGAGGTCAACGGCAGCCCGGAAGCCCTGGAAGCTTTTATCCAGGCGCTGCGGGAACAACCGCCNNACCATTATCAAAGATATCCCGTATGATCGGCCGCTAACCACGATGGCACCTTTTGATATGTGCCCGGATTGTGCTGCAGAATATCACGACCCCCTCAACCGCCGCTTTCACGCTCAGCCGGTTGCCTGCCCAACCTGCGGTCCCAAGGTGTGGCTGGAAATTGGGGGTGAAATCCTGGCGGAACGCGAGGAGGCGATCCAGCAAACCCGCACACTGCTGCGAGAAGGTAAGGTGCTGGCGATCAAGGGGCTGGGGGGCTTCCATCTGGCCTGTGATGCCACCAATCCAGAGGCGGTGGAACTTCTGCGAAAAAGGAAGCTGCGGGTAGAAAAGCCTTTTGCCGTGATGATGCCATCACTGGAGGTGGTGCGGCAGTTCTGCAAAATCGATGGGGCGCAAGCTGACCTGCTTACCTCGCGCGAGAGACCCATCGTGATCCTGGAACGCCAGCCGGGATCGGCGATTGTCCCCGCCATTGCCCCTGCGCAGAACACCCTGGGGGTGATGCTGCCTTATACTCCCTTGCATTATTTATTGTTGGAAGAGCAGGAGGATTTCCCTCCCGCCCTGGTGATGACCAGCGGCAACCTGAGTGAAGAGCCGATTGCCACAGATAACCAGGAAGCCCTGCAGCGATTATCTGCGCTGGCGGATGCTTTCCTGATGCATAACCGGGACATTCACACCCGCTGTGATGATTCGGTGATGCGCGCTGTTTCCCAGGATGGGATTTCCCAGCTTGTGCCGCTGCGGCGCTCCCGCGGCTATACCCCGTATCCGGTGCATTTGCCCTGGAAAACTTTCCCCCTCCTGGCGGTAGGCGGGGAGCTGAAGAACACTTTTTGCCTGACGCGCGAGAACTACGCTTTTCTCAGTCACCATATTGGTGACCTGGAAAATTACGAGACCCTGCAGGCCTTTCATCAGGGGGTTGCCCATATCGAGCAGCTTTTCCGGATCCATCCTGAGGTGCTGGCGTACGATCTGCACCCTGATTATATGGCCACGCGCTATGCACGCCAGCGCGCCCAGGAGGAAGATCTGCCTTCGATTGGTGTCCAGCATCACCATGCTCACATTGCAGCCTGTATGGCGGAATACGCCATGCCTAGCGGTGAACCGGTGATCGGTGTGGCCTTTGACGGCACGGGCTATGGCACGGATGGCGCCATCTGGGGAGGGGAGTTCCTGGTCTGCGATTACACCAGGTTTGAGCGAGCCTACCACCTGGCCTACATTCCCCTACCTGGTGGAGATAAAGCGGTGCGACAACCGGCCAGGATAGCCCTAGCCTGGCTGGATGCCCTGGGCATAGATTGGCACACCGATCTGGCCTCCGCCGCATTTTTTAACGAACAGGAACGGGCTATCCTGCTGCAACAGATCCGCTCAAAGGTCAATGCGCCGCTGACGTCCAGCATGGGCCGATTGTTTGATGCCGTGGCAGCCCTGGCCGGAGTCCGCCAGGAAGTAAACTATGAAGCCCAGGCAGCCATTGAGCTTGAAGCCTTGGTAGACCCGGCATGCCAGGATTATTATCCTTTCGAGATTGACGCGCAAACCATCCATCCGGGCCCGATCATCCGGGCTGTTCTGCAGGACGTGCAAGCCAATCGCCCTGCCAGCACGCTGGCGGCGAAATTCCACAACACGATCGCTCACATGGTCCTGGAAACCTGTATCCACTTGCGGCAGCGCGAGGGGATTTCCCGGGTTGTGCTGAGCGGTGGGGTCTGGCAAAACATGGTCTTACTGGAAAGCACCCGATCACTTTTGGGTAAGGCTGGATTTGAAGTTTTTACGCATGTTAAAGTCCCTGCCAACGATGGCGGGTTAGCCCTTGGGCAAGCCATTATTGCATTTGACAGCATTTTAAATTCTTCGTCGTAAGGAGGTAGAAAATGTGTTTAGGTGTCCCTGGAAAGATCATTGAAATCTATGAAACCAATAACGTTCGAATGGGCAAGGTTGATTTTGGGGGGGTCATCAAAGAAGCCTGCCTGGATTTCTTGCCGGATATCCAGGTTGGAGACTACACGATCATCCATGTCGGGTTTGGCATCAGCCAGATTGATGAAGAAGAAGCCATGAAAACCCTGGAGATGCTGCGTGAGCTGGATATGCTGGCAGATGAGCTCCCTGAATTGACTGAAGATGAAGCCTGAATCCCTTGCGGTGCGGCAGGAGAAAAACCATGAAGTATCTAGATGAATACCGGGATGGCGAACTGACCAAGAAGTTAATCAAAGAAATCAAGCAAACGGTGACCCAACCCTGGACTCTAATGGAAGTGTGCGGAGGCCAGACCCATTCGATCCTGAAAAGCGGTTTGGATCAATTACTGCCAAAGGAGATCGAACTGGTTCATGGGCCTGGCTGCCCGGTTTGCGTGACACCCCTGGAATTGATCGATAAAGCCATCGCCCTGGCTTCCAGACCGGAGATCATCTTTGCCTCCTATGGCGATATGCTGCGCGTACCGGGGTCTGAAAAAGATCTCTTCAGCGTCAAAGCGGCCGGGGGTGATGTGCGGGTGGTGTATTCTTCCCTGGATGCTTTGAAAATTGCCAAAGAGAATCCGGATAAGACCGTGGTGTTTTTTGGGATCGGTTTTGAAACCACCGCACCAGCCAATGCCATGTCGGTGGTGCAAGCCAAAGCGCAGGGAATTGAAAATTACGCCATCCTGGTTTCGCATGTGACTGTTCCGCCGGCAATCCGTGCCATCATGGATTCACCGGACACCCGCGTGGATGGCTTTTTGGCTGCCGGGCATGTCTGCACGGTGATGGGGTATTGGGAATATGAACCCCTCGTTAAGCGATACCAGGTTCCCATCGTGGTGACTGGATTTGAACCGGTGGACCTGGCGCGCGGGATTTTGATGTGTGTGAAACAACTGGAAGAAGGCCGTGCTGAAGTAGAAAATGCCTATGCCCGATCGGTTGTACGGGACGGGAATGTGCCGGCTCAGAGCACGATCAGCAAGGTGTTCAGCTCCTGCGACCGTCCCTGGCGCGGGATTGGGGTCATCCCCCAGAGTGGTTACCGTCTGACACCGGAATATTCGTTTTATGATGCCGAACTGCGTTTTCCGGAGATCCAGGAGATTGCGACGGTTGAATCCGAACTGTGCATCAGCGGCCAGGTGCTGCAGGGCCTAAAGAAGCCTAACCAGTGCCCGGCGTTTGGCAAAGAATGCACCCCGCTGACCCCGCTTGGGGCCACCATGGTCTCCAGCGAAGGGGCCTGTGCGGCTTATTACCGCTATGGACGTTACCAAGCCAGCCTGGGAGACTCCCAGCCACAGGTGTCTTCCTAAAGAGTTTTGCTTTATTGAGGAGTCTTAATGCAATCCAAACCAAATTTTAATAGCTGGGTCTGCCCGATCCCGCTGAAAAATTACCCGACGATTGTTATGGGGCATGGCAGCGGTGGAAAAATGATGAGTGATCTCATCCGGCATATGTTTTTGCCAATCTCCAACAGCCAGGCCCTGGCGCAGATGGGAGACGCCGCCGTGCTGGACATGGCGGGTATGGGCAACCCCGTCGGCCGCTTTGCATTCAGCACTGATTCGTTTGTAGTCAGCCCGCTGGTATTCCCGGGTGGCGATATCGGCAAATTGGCAGTGCACGGCACAATCAACGACCTGGCGATGACCGGCGCCAAGCCGCTTTACCTCAGCGCGGGCTTTATCCTGGAAGAAGGCCTGCCGATGGATCTGCTGGGACAGATCGCCACCTCGTTCGCGGCTGCGTGTAGCCAGGCCGGGGTGGAATTGGTCACAGGGGATACCAAGGTGGTCAACAAAGGGCATGGGGATGGCGTTTATATCAACACAACCGGGATCGGGCTCATCCCGGAGGGGGTGGATATCCGGCCGGATCGAGCGGAAGCCGGCGATGTGATCCTGGTCAGCGGGACTGTGGGTGACCATGGGATGGCCATCATGTCGGTGCGGGAAGGGCTCGAGTTTGAAAGCCAGATCCAATCTGATTCTGCCAACCTGCATGATCTGGTTACCATCATGTTAGCGGAAACCCAGGACATTCACTGCCTGAGAGATGCCACGCGTGGTGGGCTGGCAGCCGCGCTGAATGAATTGGCGACTTCATCCCAGGTGGGGGTGGAATTTGAAGAAAGCCGGGTGCCTGTGCAAACATCGGTGGCGGCGGCCTGTGAGATGCTGGGGATTGACCCTTTCTATGTGGCCAATGAAGGTAAACTGGTGGCTATTCTTCCTGCAACCAGGGCTGAGGCGGTATTGGATAAGATCAGGGCCCATCCTCTGGGGGCCCAGGCTGCCATCATCGGGCGGGTCGTTCAGGAACATCCCGGACTGGTAGTGGCCAAAACTGGCATTGGGGCGCGGCGCGTGGTTGATCTTCCTACCGGCGAGATCCTCCCCAGGATTTGCTGAGCATTGTGATTATTTGTACAAAATTGCATTTTTTCTTTAATTCCTATACAATAAGTGATAAGGTTCTCCCTTAATATTTGCCAAGTGATGTATTTCTAAAGCTTCATACGTTAATTCTTGAAAAGACGTTTTCTGGTTTCCTTTTTCCATTGTTTAACAATAAGTGAATAGGTTTTTGTCCAAAAAAAAGTCGATAATCGAACGATTTTTTATCCTGTTTGTCACATTTGTATTCAATATTGGAAAGGGAGCTCACTATGGATGAACGAAGTATTGGACAAGCTGTGAGAGAACGAGGAGTTGATCGGCGGGGATTCCTCAAATTTTGTTCTATCATGGCAGGGACTTTGGCACTTCCCAACAGCCAAATCAAGCAGATTGTCAGGGCATTAGAGACAACTGCCCGGGTGCCGGTGATCTGGCTCGAGTTCCAGGATTGCGCAGGGTGCACTGAGTCGCTCCTGCGCGCATCCCGGCCCACTGTGTCGGAACTTGTCCTCAATATCCTCTCGGTAGATTATCACGAAACCATCATGGCTGCTTCCGGGTATTTGGCAGAGGAGGCCAAAGCCCAAACCATCGAAGCCGGCGGTTACCTGCTGGTGGTAGAGGGGTCAATACCGCTCAATGAAGACGGGGTTTACTGCTGCATCGGGGGACGCACAGCGATTGATATCCTGGACGAAGCAGCCTCGAATGCCCTGGCTGTGATCGCAGTTGGCAACTGCGCAACTTTTGGGGGAATCCCCAGGGCCAATCCCAACCCCACGGGCGCCGTGTCGGTGATGGAATTGGTAAAAGACAAGCCAGTGGTTAATCTGTCGGGATGTCCCTACAATGTGGTTAACTTAACGGCCACCGTGGTGCATTTCCTCACCTTTGGTGAGCTTCCGGCAATGGATGATAAAAACCGGCCTTTGTTTGCCTATGGTGCCCGGATCCATGATAATTGCGAACGGCGCGGGCACTTCGATGCGGGAGAATTTGTCAAAGCCTGGGGAGATGAAGGCCATAAAAAGGGCTGGTGCCTGTACGAAATGGGCTGCAAAGGCCCTGTGACCTATCACAACTGCCCAGCCGTACGCTACAACGATGGTGCCAGTTGGCCAGTCCAATCCGGGCATGGCTGCATCGGCTGCTCGGAGCCGGACTTCTGGGAATGGGGAGCCTATAATGTAGCTCCGCTCTTCGAATTTACCCCACCCGATACTTTTGCTCCAGTCACATTGCCCGAAGCCAAGATCGATCCGACCAGCGCAGCTTTGATTGGCGGCGCAACTGGCTTGGCTGTCGGAGCGGCTGCCGCTGCTGCATACACCCAGCTCTCCAAATCTGATGCTAAAGATAATGATGACGATGGAGAGGATTAGGAGGCTGGCATGGCAAACATCAACCGTAGAGATTTTCTAAAAATCAGCGGTCTGGCACTTAGCGGCTCTTTGCTTTGTCAACGGAACGCTAAAGCTGCGTCACCTCCAGGAGACCCCAACGAAGCATTCTCAATGCTGTATGATTCAACGATTTGTGTTGGATGTAACGCTTGCACCAATGCCTGCCGAGCCTGGAACAAAACGGAGGATGAAACCGATACGAGAGCCTATTTCGACGCCCCACAGGAACTGACCAGCGACACCTGGACCCTGATCCAACTTTATAAAGAGGATAATGAAAATTATGCATTCGTGAAACGCCAGTGCATGCACTGCCTGGATCCAGGCTGTGTGAGCGGCTGCCCGGTGAGCGCACTGGAGAAAACCCCCGAAGGTCCGGTTACTTATAATGCAGACCGTTGTATCGGATGCCGCTACTGCCAGTACACCTGCCCCTTCCACGTTCCCCGCTTTGAGTGGGATGAACGGAAACCTGTCGTCACGAAATGCACATTTTGCAACGACCGGCTGGCAGTAGGAGATGGGCCCGCCTGCGCAGAGATTTGCCCAACCGGCGCATTGGTCTGGGGCAAGCGCGGGGAATTGGTCTCTGAAGCCGAAGGACGCCTCGAAGACGAACCGGATCGCTATGTCGATCATATCTATGGCAAAGATGACGCAGGTGGAACCTCGGTTTTATACCTTTCGGGAGTGGAGTTCGAAAAACTTGGCCTTGCAGATCTGGGCACCGAACCAATTCCACAACTCAGTGAGAGAAGCGGGGATGTGATTCTCCCAGCAATCCTGGTCGGAGGTCCGATTGCCCTGGCGGCGATATGGGGGGTTTCTAAAAAGGGCGGATGGGAGAATGGAAAATGAGCACATTTGATACCGCTAAAAAACCCTTGCCGCGCAGTTTTTACCCACTATTCGCACTGACGCTGGTGGCAGTTGGTCTTGCCATTTACCGTTTGGTTGAGGGACTTGGTCCAACGACCAATCTCACTGACCATAATCCCTGGGGGCTGTGGATCTCGGTGGACCTGTTCCTGATCCCTGTTGCGGGTGCAGCATTCACGGTTTCTCTGATCAGCTACTTTTTCGGCCGAAAACGCTATCATACCGTCATCAGGGCTGCAGTCCTCGCAGGGTTCATCGGCTACGCCGTCGTCGGAGTGCTGGCATTTCTGGATGTCGGACGCTGGTACCAGATTTACAACATCTTCATCCCCAATTACATTAACCTGCACTCTTTCATGGAAGAGGTCAGCCTAGGGATTACGCTCTATACCCTGATCCTGATCATCGAAATTGCGCCGATCTTCCTTGAAAAATGGAACATCCAAAAACCGATCAAGTGGATCAACCGCAGCATCGTAGTGATTGCCGGGCTGGGGATCAT
>DNGN01000210.1 GCA_003486225.1 Chloroflexota bacterium | reverse complement strand
GGCCGTCCAACAGCTCGAAATGTCGTCATGATTGGAGTCGGAGTGATGATCGCCCTGGTTATCGGTCTGACCGTTGTGATCCAAAGCATGTCCGGGGCCTCAGGATCTGTGGAGGCGCCAAGTCTCATCTTGCCGATGATCGCAGGCGTGGGCATCCTCACCCTGTTGGTCCTGATGATCGGATTTGTCTTCATCAGTCGCCGGCGGTGAGCAAACCCTCGCTCACAAAGCTGGATTTTGGGCGTAGTACTGACTCAACAAGCCCTGCTGTGCCACGAGCCGCAGAGCGCGACAGGCCAGCTGGTGAGGCTGCCAACAGGCTTGGCCCCAATTCCTGTGTGTTGCGGTCAAGGGGTAAAATCAGGATAAAAACGGAGTTTATTTTAACAGAACGCGTTTGAGACGTTTCACGTGAAACATAACCTCCATCCAAGCGCGCTGGAAGCATGAGTTTCGCGGAATGTTTCACGTGAAACCAAAAGTTTGAACCCGACTGATTTGATAAGGCTAGAACTGGAACAAGGACACATTTCGACACATGAAAACAAAACAGCTAATCTCTACAGCATTCATCATGCTCGCAATAGCCTTATTGGCCACGCTTGGGATTTCGCAGCCCGAAACCATCATCCCAGCCTTAAACAGCTTCCTGATGATCGGATTAGGACTTGTACTGGGCTTTTATCTCAGTCACCGCTTTGGCCTTCCCTGGGGGCTTTTTGGAGCGGGCGCTCTGACCTTTATTGCCTCTCAAATCCTGCATATCCCTTTTAATCTGTATCTGCTAAATCCATTTCTGGCACAGATTGCCCCGCAGCCAGGCCCTGGCTCGCGAAGCCTGATCATTTGGGGTCTCCTGCTGGGGCTCTCGGCCGGCATTTTTGAAGAGACCGCCCGCTATCTGGTTCTGCGGTTCTGGCGCAAGGAAGTGCAGTCCTGGAAACAGACCATCATGTTTGGAGCCGGACATGGCGGAATAGAAGCCATCATACTCGGAATCATTGGTTTTATCAGTTTTCTGCAGCTCTTGTTTTACCGCCGGTTCGGGGTTGAAAGCCTGGTTCCCAGCGGGCAGGCAGAAGCAATACAAACCACACTTTACACCTACTGGAATTTCAACTGGTACGAGCATCTCTGGGGCGCACTGGAGCGCTTCAGTGTCATTCCGATCCATCTTTCGGCGACAGTCCTGGTTTACCAAAGCCTGCGCCGTAAAAATATCCTCTGGTATTTGGCCGCAATCGGCTGGCACACGCTGGTAGATTTTATTGCCGTTTACGCCGGTCAAAGTTGGGGAATCCCGGCCACGGAGGCTGTCCTGGCTGGATTAGGCCTGCTCGGTTGGGGAATCGTTTTCCTGCTGAGAGACTCCCACCCCCCGCCAAGCGTCCTGCCGCAACCGAGTCCGGAGAGTTCTATTCCACCTGCACCTGTGTCCAAACCCGTGGTGCAGGAACAACCAATCACAAAAGAAAGTTTGGAAGAAAGCCGCTATGAATAACACGATCATTTACACAAAAGACCTGACCAAGTCCTTCGGCGACAACCTCGCCGTTGACCGGCTCTCCCTATCCATTCCTGCGGGAGAAGTATTTGGGCTGCTAGGCCCCAACGGAGCCGGTAAAACCACCACCATCCGTATGCTTACGGCCCTGATCGCCCCCAGTTCGGGGGAAGCCAGCGTTGCCGGGTTTAAGGTTGGCAGTCAAGATTACCAGATCCGAAAATCAGTTGGTATTCTGACGGAAAACCCTGGCATGTACAACCAGCTAAGCGCCGAACGCAACCTGTCCTTCTTTGCCCAACTCTACGAGGTACCCAACATTCAAGCACAGGTAGAACGCTACCTGCGCATGCTAGGCTTGTGGGAACGCCGGCATGAAGCCGTGGGGACCTTCTCCAAAGGCATGCGCCAAAAACTGGCCATCGCCCGAGCCCTGCTGCACGAGCCACAAGTGCTCTATCTGGACGAACCCACCTCCGGGCTGGATCCTGAGGCATCCAGTATCGTGAGGGAATTCATCGTCGATCTGCGGCAGGAAGGCCGCACCATCATCATCTGCACCCACAACCTGGCAGAAGCCGACCGCCTCTGCGACCGCATCGCTGTATTTAGTTCCAGGCTGCTGGCGCTGGATACACCCACAAACCTGCGTCGAGAGCTCTTTGGCCGGCGGGTAGTTTTCCATCTGGCTGAAGCAAAGCCAGGCCTGGCTGACAGTTTGAAACAGCACCAGTTCGTCCAGCAGGCTGAGGTCGTCGATGATAAATTGGTCATCACTTTGGATGACCCCGATCAGCAAAACCCAATTCTGGTGCGAACGCTCGTCGGGTTAGGTGCTGAAATCCGCTTTGTTGGCGAACTGCGCCGCTCATTAGAAGATGTCTATCTCACCCTGGTCCACGCCCAGAAGGAGAAAAATCATGGATAAATCCTGGGTAATCATCCGCAAAGAATGGTCCGAAGTATTCAAGAACCGTTTTGTCCTGTTTGCAGTGGCCTTTATGCCCATCTTGTTCATTATCATCCCGCTTGTGATCCTGTATTCAATGCGCGGCAGCGCAATCGCGGATGCCGGGGGGATGATGACGGATATGCCAGAACAGTTTGCCAGCGTCTGCGAGGGACTCTCGGCAACAGCCTGCAGCCAATATTTCATCATCTCGCAGTTCCTGATCCTCTTCCTGATGATGCCGGTCATGATCCCGATGACGATTGCTTCTTACAGCATCNNACCCTGCTGTCAGTGGCAGGCGTCAGCCTTTCGATCATGATCTCCTCGCGGGTTAACGACCCACGGGTCGCAGAACAGCTCTCTTCCCTGGTTGTTATCCCGCTGCTGGCCCTTTTTATGGGACAATCTTTTGGCTTGGTGCAGTTTGATCTCACGCTTGTCCTGTGGGTGACCTTTGGGATGCTATTATTGGACGGCGTGCTGCTCTACTTTGCCATCCAGTTGTTCCAGAGAGAAACCATCCTGACGCGCTGGAAATAAGAAAACAAGGAAAAAACGTGAAAAACAGAAAACTCTTCATACTCTTTCTCGCCGTCCTGCTGCTGGCGCTGCAGTTGGCAATCCCGGCGAGCGCACAGCAGGAAACATCAGAACTGGAGATCAGCCTGAACCGGGATTTTGGATACGGCGGGNNTTGGCAAACTGGAACGCTGCCCACATTGCGGGAAGTGGTCGATCCGCCCGCGAGCCTCACAGCCCGAACTCCTGGCAGCAGAGGAGCGCTTGAGAGCCTCTCTGGTGGAAAAACCGCAGATTGCGGTTGATCCTCAAGACAGCCTGAAGCAGGCATTGGACGACTCGCGCTTTGATGATTAGTCAAGTTTAGACCAGATCAGCTGTCCTGTTCGGCAAAGTTAAAGACGCTCATTGGCTCTCTGTGGGCGTCTTTTGGTTTGGGGCAGCCAAGAAATGAAACTGGCATTAATTATATAGATTATTTTGCAATATAATTATATTAAGCAAAATTTATTACATAAATTTTGGAATTTCAATCCCTTGACAACGATTCGGCAATTCAAAAATCCATCCTGCTGGGATGGATTTGTTATTTCAAGTTGGTTGCGCTACAAGCAGCCTAAAAGCCCCCGTCTGGCTCCCATTCTTCCACCAGCACCTCAACCCTGTCCAGAAAGCCATCCAGGCCTTCCAGCCGCTCTTCAAAATCATCCCCCATCAAACCAATCTGCTGGCATACCGTCTGCCAAGCCTCAGATTGAGAAGGCATGGTCTGGGCCATCAGGGTCCAGGTATGCAGCAAAGGCCACAGAGCAGTTTCTGGCTGGTCGCTGCCCAGCATGGCTTCATATGCTCGCATATAGTACGCCAGACGGTGAATATGCAGCGCAGCGGGAACCTGGTACCCCTGGTTGAGGCGTTTGAGGTCATCCTCCCACGCAAACATCCAGCCTTTGATCTCCTCCACGTTGCGCTGCCCTGCCTGTACCCTCCCCCCGCCCAGTAAATTGATCAAGGCTGGGTACAGGTCGGGTTCGGCGATCTGCTCTGCCAAATCCCTGAAGTGGTACAAAAAGCGCCTCCCGCCCAATGGGGGGCCAGACAAAGAAGCAACCGCGTTGGCAGCATCTTCCAGCGCTTGCAAGTAAGTCATCACCTGGTCCGGACCAAATTGAGTTTCGCGGTTATGGAAATACAGCCAGGTCGTGCGTGCCCGGTTCATCAGTTCTTCTGCCCGCGCCAGCACATTCTCGTAATGGAAGAACAAGCCGCGCACGCCAGCCTGGGTAAAGTCCAGGAAATGCTGTGGGTCGTATAAAGGCTTGCAGGTAAACATGGTATTTCCCAGCCAGGGGCGCTGGCGCAGATCCTTGGCAGGTTGGTACATATCTTTGCTGTGATGTTCAATATCCAGATGCACATCTTCTGTCATCCGGATAATTTCCCTCTCCTGATCATAACGCTCATGAATAAAGACCAGGTCAATATCTGCCGACCCTCCCAGGACAGGGTCCTCTCCCTCCAGTACGGTCCCGTGCAGGTAAGCAGCCAGGATAGTGGAATCTTTTTTGGCGCGTTCAGCCACCGTGTCTTCAGCTATCCGGTGCAGTAGTTCCCGCGTGATCCGCATAAGCCCCTTTTACCTGCCGTTCCCAATCGCAAAGCTATCTTGCTTGAGCAACGTGGATAGCTCCTGCCGGATCTGGGCCTCAATGAGATCCAGATCAGCGATGTTTTTAACAAAGTCCAGTTGATTGGTGGATATGGTCAGCACTGGAGGGCCCTGGTAATGATGCATAAAATGGTCATTATAGGCCTGGTTGAGCGACGCAATATAATCAATCTCCATATTTCGCTCATAAGACCGGTCGCGCAAGGCAATCCGCTGCATCAAAACGGTCGTCTCGGCCTGCAAATAGACAATCAGATCCGGCAAGCGTACCTTTTCGCCAAGAGCCTCATGTACCCGATAATACATTTCCAGTTCATCACCACTCAGGTTTATCGAGGCAAATAAGGCATCTTTAGCAAAGGTGTAATCTGTGAGCAAGTTGCGTCCCGAATCCAGAACCTCGCGCACAGAGCGCCTCTGCTGGTGGTAGCGGCTGAGCAGGAAGAAAATCTGCGTCTGGAAAGCGTAACGTACCCGGTCGCCGTAAAAATCAGCCAGGAAAGGATTTTCTTCGAATACCTCTAGCTGCAGATCTGCCTCAAAGCGCGGCTGAAGCATGCGCGCCAGGGTGGTTTTGCCAACACCGATCACACCTTCCACTGCTATGTACATATTCCTCTTTCCTGTTCTTTTCTGGGTTTGATGACACAATTTGTAATAGCTTACCAATAAACCATCCGGGTTGCAAGAAAGTGACAACCACTCGCCAGCCAGCAATGCGCAGCCCAGCTTGGGCTTTCATCAATTGGCAAGGCTGTAGTAAAATCGGGGCAGGCAGGATCACCGTATCCTGATTTAAAAAGGAGTCCCTGATGGCAAAGCCCTCTTTCCAGGAATTGGCGGAAAAAATCTATCAACACTTCACCGAGCAGACCTACGCAGAAGGGCTATCCCTGGTCACAGAAAAACTGCCCGAGTATCCGGAAGAATTCGCTCATCTCAATTATTTGCGCATTTGCCTGGCTGCTCGCCTGGACAATACTGCGGTAGCAAATAAAATTTTGGAAAGCACGCTCGCATCCGGGATCTGGTATTCCGATGTACTCCTGCGCCAATCTCCTTCGCTGGCGGGCCTACAGGGACAGGAGGAATTTGAGCGTTTGGCAGAGATCTCCACAAAATTGCGCCAGGCAGACGGGGCAGACTTACCGCTGCTGGTCGCCCGCCCGGAAGATGCCTGCAAACCAGGGGATGCAGGATGTCCAGCGCTCTTCTTCTTGCACAGCAACCTGGATACCGCCCAAAACAATTTCAGACAATGGGCCTATTTATCTGCCACTGGCTGGCTGGTGATCACGCCCCAATCCAGCCAAGGCATGTGGACCGGCGCATATATGTGGGCGGATTATCCAACCACCTGGAAAGAAGTCGAGCACCATTACACCAATGTATCCAACCAGTACAGCCTGGATACCAGCAAGCTGGTGATCGGCGGCTTTTCCATGGGTGCGGAAATGGCCCTCATGATGGCCCTAAAAGGCGATTTCCCAGCCAAAGGATTTATCCTTCTGGGTCCAGGAGGGCCGCTGATGAATGAGATCGATGCATGGCGGCCGTTGATTGACCGCAACCGCGCCAAAGGCCTGCGGGGAGTGATCTGGATGGGAGAAGCAGACGAGACCATCCCCAGGGAGAACGTGCGCAAACTGGCCGAGATACTCAATACAGCCGGGATCCCTACACAATTGGAAACTTTCCCTCACCTCGCCCATGCCTATCCCCCGGATTTTGAGCAAGTGGCAGACCGCGCCATGCAATTTATCTTCCCGGAAGCATAATTTCCCGCATTCAGCCCCAAGAGGAACCCAAAAGAACACGAAACTTTCTTTATATGAAATGAGGCGCAAAAAGGAGGATTATGCTATGCTTCAACTATGACGCAAAAGACTTTTCGCCCTTTTCTAAAGAAAACTGGTTTGCTGATTTTCCTGCTGGTGATCCTGCTTTTATCTGCATGTGTGCGCCAGATCGCCCCGGAAACTTCTCCAACCCCACTGAGCACCAATTTCCTTGAAGAGCTGCTGACTTCCACGAGCATCCCCATCGGGACACAACCCAACCAAACGGGCAAGACCCAGGCGGATGAAGCACAGCAATCTCCCACCTCCACGCCAGACGCAGCCCCGGCAGAATCGNNATGCATATCCTGACACCAACCCTCAGCCCCACTGCACCCAGCGAAACCGAGGCCGCCTCAAACCCCGAGACCACCCCACAACCCTCTCCAACGGCTGAAGCTCAGCCGACCAGCAGCCTGCCTCAGATCAATCCTGAGGCAGAGTTTAGCGGGGCAAAACGTGTCGACTCGATGGACAACCCCGCCCTCTGGTACGATTCTTCGGGGGTACTGCCGGATACCGAATACCTCAAGATGGACATCAGCGATGGCGTAATGACCGTGACCGGCAAGCTGCGCCTATGGGATACCTGGTGGATCAGCGGGTTTTCACAGGAAAATTTTTACATCGAGATGGAAACCAACAGCGGAAACTGCAACCCAGACGATGCTTACGGGATGATCTTACGCGCTTCCCAACATGGACAACCCACTCGCGGCTACCTGGTGGCCTTCACCTGTGATGGCACAGTCTTCGCCAAACGCCTGGAATCAGTCAATCCCTATACCTCGATTTCCATTCTCAACCCAACCGAGACCGACCTGATCTACAGCGGTAAAAACCAGACCAATATTCTGGGTGTGCTCCTGGATGGGGATACGATTACCATTTACCCAAACCGGCGGTACTTCACCGTCATCCGGGACGATGCCTTTTCATACGGGAGATACGGGATATTTGTCCAGGCTGGAGATGCTGGTAATTTCAGCTACAGCGTGGATGAAATCCGCTCCTGGGGTGTCCAAGACTAATCGATTTTTCCTGCCGAACACAAAAAAAGACGAGGTTTGCACCTCGTCTTTTTTATTGCGCCATGTTTATTACAGCTTTTTCTCAGCAAGAGGCATCATTTTATTGTCATCCACATACCCAGCAGCATCACACCAATCCCGGCTAACCGGCTGATAGAAGCAGGTCGAACAGCCAATCCGAGCAAGCCATAATGATCCAGCAGCAAACCGATCAATAACTGTCCAAAGATGGCCAGCATCAGGGCAGGTACTGCCCCAATTTGCGGGATCAGGAAGCTGATCGAGGCCAGGACAACCAACCCAAGAGCACCGGCAAACAAAAAATACCAGGGAATCTCTTTCCACTGGCCAAGGTTACCTCCCCGCTGCAGTAAAATCAGCGGTATNNAAACCGCCCTGCCAGAACTCAGCTTTACGCACATCCACGCCGGCACGGTCGAGGATATCGACTGGTGCGATGGAACCACCGGCGGAAAGAATTTCCAGGTAGAGCGGGACGAAGCTTTCTCCCTGCTGCTTATACTGCTGGTAGAGCGCCAACACCAGTAGCTGTCCAAAAGCATAAGCATACACATAGAATGGCCATTGATAGATATGCGGGATCGAGACCCATTCCCAGCGGAACTCTTCACCAATCTCAACCGCATCGCCGAACTGCCGCTCCAGATTCTTCATGTATGCATTGGCCAATGCCTCCACAGAGGCATCCTGGGCGACCATTTCATGCGCCTCGCGCTCGAACAAGCCGAAAAAGATCTGGCGCATGATGGTGGCATACGCATCATCGATCTGGGAGAAGAGAATATCCAGGCGGACATCTTCATCTGTTTCTCCTTCCAGCAAGAGGTCAATCAGCAGCATCTCAGCAAAAGTGGAGGCCGTTTCAGCCAGCGGCAGGCTGGAATGGAAATTGAACACGTTGTGCTTTTCAGCCAGCATGGCATGGATGGCATGCCCAAGTTCGTGAGCGATCGTGGCCACATCTCTGGCTGTACCGTTGTAATTGACCAGCACGTATGGGGATAGCGCCGGGTCTCCAGATGAGCAAAACGCTCCGCCCCGCTTTCCTTTGCGCACCGAACTGTCAATATGCTGTTCGTCAAACACGCGCTTGGCCAGCTGCGCCACTTGAGGGGAGAAATCGTCGAAAGAATCCAGCACCATCTGGACGGCATCACCATACGCATAGCTTTTTTCGCTGGTAGAGACAGGGGCATAAATATCGTAGCGACGCAATTTTTCCACCTTGAGCCATTTGGCTTTGAGTTCAAAAAAGCGCTGGAACAGGCCGGTATTCTGCTCGGCTACCTCAAGCAGCGTGTTGACCACTTCATCGGGAATGTCATTATCCAGGTTGCGCACGGAGATCGGGCTGGCAAAACCGCGCAGCTCCAGGTTCTCATTGCGGAAATCTCTCACAATGGACTGGTACATCTGCCCCAGGATAGCGCCATCTTCGCCATAAACGCGATAGAGTTCCTGGTAGGCTTTGGCACGCACGTCCGGGTTGGTTCCCTGCACCAGCGCCATCAGCTCGCCGCGGGTCAGTTCTTTTTCCTCACCATCCACCTCCACCTTGAATGAATAGCGATTGGTGATCGAACTGTACAATGTGCGGATGGCATTGATCCCGGTCACATCTTTGATATTGATGATTTTTTCCTCTGGCTCGGTCAGGGTGTAGGGTTTAAAATTCCGGATCTGCTCAAGCCAGTATTGATACTCGCCAGCCACTTCCATGAAGCGTTTGGTTTGTTCTTCTTCCAGGCTTTTCCACCACAAGCTGAAGAACATCGTGCGGTTTCTTAACCCTGCCATAAACTGCTGCACTTTGGCCTGGAATGTCTGCGATTCCTGGTTCTGGGTGTCTTCTGAAAACCACAGTCCGGAATACTGTCCCATCCGGCTTGCCAAACGGGTTGAAGCTTCCTGCTCTTCCAGCATGCTCATGAATTCTTCCACGTCCATATCCGGGCTGAGCTTCTCGCGGTACCCTTCAAATTTTGCTACCTGTTCCTCAAGGGTTTTAAAAGCCTCTTTCATCTCAGCACTATCATGTGCCGGAAACAGGTCATCAAGACTCCATTTACCAAGTTCGTAGGTCATTATGTTCTCCCAAGAAAATTTTCTAGCCATTATACTATCAGATTGATTGAGGAGTAGAGGCAGACAAATTTTCTTAAGAATTCCTCATCTCATACTTGATATAATCTCTTCCATGCCGAACAACTTTCTATTCGATCTACTCGGTCCATTCTACGACCATGTCATTGGCCCCAAAGAACCGGAGGCACTACGTGAAGCGCTCAACCTGCCAGCAAGCGGTTGGCTGCTAGATGCTGGCGGTGGGACAGGCCGAGCCTCTGCCGGGATTAGAGAATTGATAGATAACCTGGTGATCTGCGATCTCTCGGAACCCATGCTGAGAGAAGCGCAGGCCAAAGGCATTCCGAACCTGGTGCAGGCATCTGCCACTCACCTCCCCTTTGCAAAAAACACCTTTGAACGGATCATGGTCATCGATGCGCTGCATCATATGCCGGACCAAAAAGAGACCCTCGGAGAGATGCTGCGCACACTCAAAAAGAATGGACGGTTATTGGTCGAAGAGCCAGATATCCGTCTGTTTGCCGTCAAGATGATCGCCTTATTCGAAAAGCTGGCGTTGATGAAAAGCACTTTCCACAGCCCGATAAAAATTAAAGAGATGGCAGAAACATTTGGTGCGAAAGTACAAATTGGCAGCGACGGCAAAGGCTCTGCCTGGATCATGGCAGAGAAGTAAGCATTCCCTTGCCAATAAAGCCCCAAAAAATCTAAAAGTTCTAGCTGTTGATGTCTAAAAGCTCAGCAGTCCCGCCTTGCACCCTAAACAGATCTTCATTCACCACATACACCCCATCGGAGCATCCCCGCAGGGCGGATTGCGTGCCGATATAGTCTGCCAAGGCCTCAGGCTGAGACAGGATCGAATTCGGGATATTGCCAAGGTCACAAACCTGTGCCCGGGGGAATTTTTCTGCATTGGCAACCAAAAAATCGACCGCACTTGGGCTGGCTACGTGGCGGGGGACATGGAAGCGGTTGAATCCGGGGGCATACGGCGGGAAAAGGTACATTTCCAAAGAGATCCGGTCAATTTCCATCACGGCTTGCACCGGCTCACCCTCTGGGTTTACATAACTCAGCATGGTTTCAATATCACCGGGCTGAGGCCATAGTCCATAGGTCAGCGCCAGTATATTACCGAGCCGCGGGATCAGGTCTTCCCGCTCCGCCATGAGCAGCAGTTGACGCAAGTAGAGGTCGTTTTGTTCCGCTTCCCAAAGAATGGAACTGCCGCTGGACCAATCCAGTCGAGGATGGGTATAAAAATGGTTATAAGGCATCAGATCATGGTCCATACCCCAGGCGATGGTCCGGGCTAATTCCATTTCCCATCCGGGGTCGTCCGGGTTGGCATATAATTTATTCCCCAGATTGACAAACAGGGCTGCCGAGTAACCAAATTCGGGGTGCTCCTGATAAAAATCCCATAGGATGCCCAGCCCGGTGTCTGACAGCGGATTGCCCTCTTCGTCTAGGCGGATCTGGTTGTTGAAGTACAGGTCATCCAGAGAAAGGATCAGCGGTCGGCGGCCTTCTGGCACGACCATTTTGCCTGCCAGCCAGTCCTCCAATGGCACCAGGCTGAAACCCGCATCATAGATCTGGTTAAGTTGGTATTCGAAATCTTCGAAGCGAACCTTGAGACCGGTGGACTGTTTGGCAATGTTTGCAGCGAACTGGTGGTAGGTCAGGATGACAATATAGGGGTCTCGCTCCCAAACCGTGGCTGTAACCGGGGTGGAGGGAACCATGGTCGGCGTTAGGGTAGGTTGGGCGGTGGGGGTAAATGTGGGCAGTGCGGTCGGAGTGAGCACCTGGGTAGATGGGAGGGGCATTTCTTCAGGCGCTTTGTTATCAAGGGAGGTTGCAGCAGGACTCAAGCTACAGGCAGGCAGGATCAAGCCAAGCAAAAGTAAACCCAGCCAAAGACTCTTATGAATTTTTACTTTGAGGTTACTCCTCATCGTGATACAGCTCTTTCCGCAATGCCTGCCGCAGAGATTCCAGGGGAAGCAAACCGCCTTCAGCAGTTTCATAATACCAATGATCCCAACCGTTGCAGGGACTTCCCCCGGTTAATTGTCTGCCAAGCTGGTGGATAGAGCCTTCCTGGTCGCCCAAACGCAATTTCCCGTCTGGTTTTATCTTGGCTGCCGTCTCACGGTTTTTGCGGAAATATAATTCCTGGCCTGGAACCAGCAGACCGTTTTCTATCACAGCAGAGAAGGGGATACGGGTTGCTTTTCTCTTCTGGCTGCGCAGGTCAAAAACAGCTGGGTCAAAGGGCTGCGCCTGGATGGCGTCTATGCGGGACTGTGCCAATTTGATATAGGATTCTTGCTTTTCAATCCCAACCCACTGCCGGTGCAGTTTTTTTGCCACCGCACCAGTCGTGCCGCTGCCAAAAAATGGGTCCAGGACAACATCTCCAGGATTGGTAGCTGACAGGAGCACCCGGTAGAGCAATGCCTCCGGCTTTTGGGTGGAATGGCCTTTTTTACCATCCACTTTCAGACGTTCTGCCCCAGAGACATGGGCCATCAGCCACCAGTCGCTGCGCATTTGTTTATCGCGATTGAAGCCTTTCATCCCGTGGTAATTGAAGGTATATTTGGCCTTCTCGTCTTTCTTGGCCCAGATCAGGGTTTCATGCGCATTGGTAAAACGAACCCCCAGGAAATTGGGCATCGGGTTGGTCTTGATCCAGATTACATCGTTCAAGATCCAAAATCCCAGGTCCTGCAAAAGTGTGCCGAGGCGGAAGATGTTATGGTAGGTTCCGATTACCCAGATTGTGCCGGTATCTTTCAGTACGCGCCGGCATTCCCTGAGCCATTGCCGGCTGAAGTCATCGTATGCTTCAAAGCTGCTGAACTGGTCCCAACTGTCAGCAACACCATCCACCCGCGTCATATTCGGTCGATAGAGTTCGTTCTGGAGTTGCAGGTTATAGGGCGGGTCGGCAAATACCAGGTCCACCGAGCGGTCTGGCAGGGTCTTAAGCACATCAACACAATCTCCCTGCAATATCCGGCCTACCGGCAGTACGCTCATGATGGGCTATGCTCCTGGTTAGATCATCGCTAACTTTTGATTAGACATTAAAACGCACGTGGACGATATCACCATCACGTACGATATAATTTTTCCCTTCCACCTGCAGTTTTCCCTGCTCACGCAGGGCAGACATGCTCTTAGATTCTACCAGTAAATTATAAGGAGCAACTTCAGCGCGGATAAACCCTCTGGCAAGGTCCGTATGGATCACACCAGCAGCCTGCTGGGCATTAAGCCCGATCTTCAGCGGCCAGGAACGCACCTCATCTTCTCCTACCGTGAAGAAAGACTGCAAACCCAGCAGATCGTAGGATTCGCGGATCATCCGGTTGAGGCTTGGCTCCTGAATACCATATTCCGTCAGGAAAATATCCGCCTCTTCCATGGGTAACTGGGCCAGTTCCATTTCCAGTTTGCCTTGTAAGGGGATCACTGGCAGCCCTGCGGCTTCGGCTGTAACATCTGGTTCAGCCTGCCCTTCTCCTAAATTTAGCACCAACAGCAGGGGCTTAAGGGTCAGGAACTGATAGCCAGCAAGGGCTTTGCTTTCTTCTTCTGTAAGCTGCATGANNTCAATTTCAGCTTTATCGCGCCCGCCTTTGCCGCGGTCTTCGGAAAGCCTTTCCAGCTTGCGTTCGACAGTGATCAGGTCATTGAGCAGCAGTTCAGTGTTCATGGCAATGATATCCCGGGCTGGATCTACCCTGCCAGAAGCATGCATCACATGGTCTGATTCAAAGCTGCGTACAACATGGATAAACCCATCCATCTTTCCCAACTCGTTGCGGATCTGCCCAGAGATATCGCCCTGTCCTCGGCCCTCCAGCCCGGCAATATCAACATATTCAACCTTTGCAAAGGTCACCTTTTTGGGATGGTAAAGCTGCGCCAAGAGGTTAATTCTGGGATCAGGTACATCAACAACTGCGGTGTGTAACTCGATCTTCCCGCTCATGGTTGTCGGTTGGTTCTGACGGGTAAGCGCGTTAAAGATCGTTGTTTTTCCTGTTTGTGGTAATCCGATAATTCCTAGTTTCATAATCCGCATATTAAAGCAAAGAACTTGATAAAATGCCAGTAGTTGGTGGTTAATTTTGTATAAGAATAATCAGCAACTTTTTGGTGATTATTGAATTCTCTTTTTGGTTAAATAGATTTATCCCCATAATTAAAAGAATTAATTAATATAGTCTTCGTAGTAGGGGCTGTGGATATGTGGGTAACTCTATTTGGTATAAAAAAAAGCCCCATATATTGGGTTTGAACCTAAACTCTGTTGTCCTTATACCGTATTGGGTGCCTGCTTTTGTCCACAACCTAGCTGGGTATAGATTCGGGATAAAAACAACCCCTTGAGGATAAAAACGAATAGAACAAATATCCTCTGAAAATATACATGCTCGTAAAGCAGCTCGCCCATATATGGGGGGTGTCGCAAAAAAGGCAAAAGCATGTTTTTAACGAGTTCTCCCCATAATTAGGGAATTATCCACAGTTTTGCACCGGTTATCCACAAATAGGACTGGTTGTGAAAGTCTTCACACCCCCCACCTGTGGGGGCTATCTTGTGGAGCTATAGATGTCGCAGGTAGGCTTGCGGGTTGTTAAGGAAATCTCGCATTAAATTGACATGTTCTAAGGACTGATACGGTACAGGCCCAATCGGGATTTGGTCGAAGCTTAGGATTACGGCGTCAGGGTAAGCCATCAGAATAGGGGAATGGGTGGCGATGATGAACTGTGCCTCCTGGCTGACCATCTCCTTGATCGCTGACAGCAAAGCCAACTGCCGCAGCGGGGAGAGTGGTGCTTCGGGCTCGTCCAACAGGTACAATCCTCCGGGTACAAAACGGGACTGGAATAGCGATAGAAAACTTTCTCCATGAGATTGTGTATCCAGCCCTTCGCCATAACGCCTCTCTATAGCCCCCAGTTCGCTCAGGAAAGGCATTTTTGCCAGCCCTTTGGCATGCGTAGAGCGGTCTTGGTACTCGCTATCTACGCGCTCCAATTCCTGCTTCATTTGTTGGCGGATCTGGTTTTGCTGTTTGATGTAGCCAAAAAAATCTTCCGCCCGCAAGAAAAAACCTTTGCGCGTGCGTTTGTTCCAGACCAGCTTTAACCATTTGGCAAGTTCCCGCACATGCCCTAAGGTTGGGTCGCTCTTGGCACTGCCGCTGCCCACGGTGATCATCTCAGCGGCCACAGCCAGGGCTTCGATCACGGTAGATTTTCCCGACCCGTTCTCGCCAACCAGGATAGTCACTGGTGAGGAGAACTCCATCGTCTGCCAGCCTGCCACAACGGGCAGGTCGAAGGGGAACTCTTTTGGCTGGGTTTCCCCTTCTCGGAGTGAGATGGTGCGCAGGTGGATCATACGAGCATTATAACTTGATTTGGAAGACCCCCATTAGCCCAGATTAAAGGAATATCAATCCTTAAAAAGCATCTTCTATTCTACCGTGCGAGGCGGTATAATAGAAGCACCAAGCTGCTAAATTCATGGTAGTGGTGACCGTCAGATGAACACTTCTTTACTGTAATTCCCCTGGGTTTGATTATTCTTAGTAAGAATACCTGTTACACTATCTTGCAGCAGCTTGATGCTACAAAGTTTGGATAAAAAATGACACAACGAAAAATTACTGATGACCTGGATGTTCTGATGGCAGTTCTGCCGGATGAAATTGCCCAGGCTGTTAAAAAACAAAATAATAGTGCCGACCTGCTCGAAGTGATCTTGGATTTGGGACGCGTCCCGACAGCCAGGCTGGTTTCTGGAGAGGTGGTCTTGGTGGATTCCGAGGTCACCCATGAAGAAATCAATTATGTGGTTGAGGGCCTGGGCGATTTTGATGCTGATAACCGGGCTGGACTGGAGCGAACCCTGCACCGCATCTCCGCCATCCGCAACCGGCGCGG
>DNGN01000343.1 GCA_003486225.1 Chloroflexota bacterium | reverse complement strand
GCAAGGGCGATATTTTTTCCCATGTGTGGCAGCATGAAAGCCCCGATAGCCAGGAAAAGATACGTGAAGCGCTCGAAGGATCCCAATTTGAGCACCAGAGCTTTGAGCCTGCTTTGGCTTTCAACAAAGGGGGCCAAGAATAACTGGGGCAGGAACCAGCCCGCCTCTGTTACTGCGGGGACAAGCGCGATCAGGATCGGGGAATCTGTAAGGGTGCTGACAAATACTGGCAGGATGGTGTATGCAGCCGCAAACCCATCTCCGAAGAAAAAGATCGCGACGTCAAAAAAGTTTGCGATGAAATTGCGTTTGAAATGCTGCACCACAATGGGATGATTATCGGCGTTCTCCTGGATATGAAATAACTGGTTTAAGAATATATTCATGTATTCTCTGATCTGATAAATCAATATAAATTACTTTACGATTAAAGTGCTTTCTCAACAGCCCCGACTTAAATCAGGAAAAGCAATCCATGTACCTGACTTCTGAACCAGTATAATAATTTTCAGATGTCTGATCAAGCTTTTGTTATCTTATCATCATTTTGAATGGCCTTAGCCCGGTTTTTTGCCTTAATTTTTTTTGCATCTTATTCAAGAGAAACAAAAAAGTTACCATTCGTATATTATAATAAGGGTAATCATTCTCCATTTTTGGCCAAGCTAATGCGATAATCTAAAGAAAGGAGGTGTCTGGAAATCACAGCAAGTTGTTCCATTTGATCGATGTTTTCCTAACTTGAAAAAAGGATTAGAAAATGAAAATGAAAATNNTCGCCAAACCCGCGCAAGCCCCTCAAGCCAGTTCGAATGAAGTTGTCCGGTTTGCGACTTTCAACGCTTCCCTGAACCGCTTCAATGCCGGCGGTCTCGTTAGTGACCTTTCCACCCCCGACAATGCCCAAGCCAAGACGATCGCTGAAATTATTCAGCGCACCCGGCCCGATGTGCTGCTGATCAACGAGTTTGATTATGTAGAGAATGGTATCGCTGCTGAACTCTTCCGGGATAACTACCTGTCCGTCTCTCAAAACGGAGCGGACCCCATTGAATATGGCTATTACTTCGTGGCCCCTTCCAACACCGGGATTCCGTCAGGATTTGACTTGGACAACAGTGGCTCTGTTGGCGGACCAAATGATGCCTTCGGCTTTGGTTTCTTTCCTGGCCAGTACGGCATGGTCGTGTATTCGCGTTTCCCCATTGATTACGACAGCATCCGAACCTTCCAGAATTTCTTATGGAAGGATATGCCTGGGGCCTTGCTGCCGGATGACCCAAACACACCTGAGGCGGCGGACTGGTATTCACCTGATGAACTGGATGTGTTTCGGCTGTCTTCCAAGAGTCACTGGGATGTCCCGATTATGATCGGCCAAAACGCAGTTCATTTTTTGGTGAGCCACCCAACACCACCCGTATTTGACGGACCAGAAGACCGCAACGGGACCCGCAACCATGACGAGATCCGCTTCTGGGCGGATTACATCCTGCCGTCTCGCAGCGGTTATATCTACGACGATTCCGGCCACCCTGGTGGTTTGACGCCTGGGGCGATGTTCGTGATAGCCGGAGACCAGAACTCAGACCCACTGGATGGGGATAGCATTCCCGGCTCGATCCAGCTGTTGCTGGAGCACCCACTGATCAACACCAAGCTGACTCCAAGCAGTGAGGGTGCTGTTGAGCAAACATCTCTGCAAGGAGGTGCGAATGCGACCCACCTGAGTGACCCGGCTTTTGACACAGCGGATTTCTCTGATTCAGCACCCGGAAACCTCCGGGCAGATTATGTCCTGCCCAGGAAAAACCTGCAGATCCGTGATGCAGGTGTATTCTGGCCGCTGAACACTGATCCCTTGTTCCCCCTGGTGGGAACCTTCCCATTCCCCAGCTCCGATCATCGGTTGGTGTGGGTGGATGTCTCGGTCCCGGGATCCCATTAATTGATCAATGAGATTTCCCGGTCCTTGCTGGATCGGTTTGCAGTCTCACTAGACTGCAGTAGGATTGCAGAAGTAAATAATCAAAACGCAGGACTACGATCAGTCCTGCGTTTTGATTCAAGGTGATCTNNATATTACAGGCTAAGACTTGGGTTTCGGCTATAATGGGCATACAATTCGTTTATAATATCCAAAAGACAGAATGCCTGCTGCCTCAACAAAGGCTTGAAATTATCTATCCGGAGCCGTGAGCATGATCAAACTAAGTTACAGTACATTCGGGCTTACCAATTTGAGATTTTTGGATGCTTTGGACGTCGTGGACAGCGCAGGTTACCCGGGTGTCGAAATTTCTTTCCACCGTGACCAATTCAATCCATTTAATATCACCAGTCAGGATATTTCTGACGTGAAGCGCAAACTGCAAACTTCAAGGGTCAAGGCGGCCTGCGTGGCGACTGCTTCGCATTTCTTTACCCCTTCGAGGCCGCATGAGCCGTCCCTGATGAGTCCGGACCTGGCAGGCAGGAAACGCCGGATAAATCTGGTCAAACGGGGGATCGAGGTTGCACGCGCATTGGAGGTGCCACTGGTAACTTTCGGCAGCGGCTTCATCCGAGACGAGCATGTGGCCAACCCATCTGTTGATCCGCGGGGACTGCTGGTGGACAGCATTCGCCGCTGTTTGAGTGAGATCCGTGATGATGAAGATATTACCCTGCTGATAGAACCAGAGCCGGGCATGTTTATCGAGACGGTTGAACAAGGCATGAGTTTGGTTGATGAGGTTGCTTCTCCTCGGTTCCAGCTGCACCTCGATCTTTGCCACATGTATTGCTCTGAACTGGATTACATTTCCGCACTGGGCGAAGCGGCCCCCTATACGCGCTACCTGCATGTGTCCGATGCACAGGAAGGTTATAACCTGAAGATCGTAAAAATGGCGGATGATCTGACCCTCGACTTGGATTTTGCCAATTACCTGATCTATTTTCCCGATACGGCTGATTTCTTGTTGGTTGATCGTGATCATCCCATGCTTTTTTACGATGACCCGCTTTCACCCCGGCAGGAAAAGCAAATCCAAGNNTTGGAACGCGCGAAACCGATCATTGCATACCTGCGCAGCACTAAAACTTCGCAAGGTATACCTTTCATGGAGAAAATGGTCGCCAATACCCTGACCGGAATCGTGCATTTCCATGAAATCCCGGGGGAAGGTACGCTGGATTTCTCCGCCAGCTTTAATGCGCTTACGGACAATGGTTTTACTGGCTATGCCTCGGTAGAGTTATATCATCATGTCCAATCCTGGGAAAAAGCCCTGGCAGACAGCTTCACGCATTTGTCGAAATTTGTTTGACCCAATGCATTTTTTTGAAGATTTAGGACGAAAGGAGTTTTATTCATGGTAAACGTAAAACAACTTGGATGGGAGCTGGAAACCGTTGGCGAGCTGGACCACAGGTTGCTTAAAGCCCCGCATGTCAAATTGCGTTCCTATACTATCGGCCCAAAAGGAGACGTAGTTTATGCCGTTGACTTGCGTATAAACGAGCCGAATAAGACTTATTTATCCTCCACTGAAATGCATTCATTTGAACATTTTCTGCTGCAGGGATTTCAAAAATACATGCCACATCATTTCATCTCGGTAGGTTTAATGGGCTGCCAGACTGGTTTTTATCTGATCTTATATAATGAGGGCAGTGCAGAACAAATCTGCCGTGTCTATGAAGATATTTTGAAGGATGTCCTGGTAGCCAGCGAAGTTCCTTATGCGAATATCCAGCAGTGCGGCAATTACCAGAATCACAGCCTGGACCTGGCACAAAAGCTGGCAAGCCGGGTGCTGGATGCAAAACCACAATGGCGGCAGGTGATATGACGAGTGACCCCCAAGCATGGCGTGTGAGATACCAGCGCACAATTGAATACGAGATTGTTAATTCCCCGGATCTTTTTGATCTAGATAACACAGATCTGCTCTACCCAGGTATTGCGGATGATTCTCGCCGGTTTGTGGTTATTGATAGTAATGTGGAAAAACATTTTTCCACCCAAATCCGGCACTATTTCATTCATCATGGGGTGGAGGCCAAGATCGTATCCTTCCCTGGCGGAGAGGATTCTAAAACCATTGATAGTTACCTGTCCCTGGTGCGCGAACTGGACTCTTTTCCAATTCACCGCAGGGATGAGCCAATTATTATGATTGGCGGTGGGGTGCTTTCGGATGTGACAGGATTTGTAGCCAGCAGCTACCGCCGCAGTGTCCCCCATCTAAAAGTTCCCACAACCCTGATGGGATATATCGATGCTTCGATCGGCATCAAAACGGGTATCAATTACAATGGTTATAAGAACCGGATTGGTTCTTTTGAACCCCCTTTGAAAGTTTTGCTGGATAAATCTTTGCTTAAGACCTTGCCCAAGCGCCATATCCTGAACGGGATTGCAGAGATCATTAAACTAGCCGTGATCAAAGATGCGGGTCTGTTTGGCATGCTGGAAGAATGCGGTGTTTCCTGCGTGGATGCCAAGTTCCAGGATGGGGAGGGAGGTATGATCCTGGACCGGGCCATCACCGGGATGCTGGAAGAGCTGGAACCTAACCTGTTCGAGGAGGATCTGGCTCGTAAAGTGGATTTTGGGCATACATTCAGTTACGGGCTTGAAATCCGCCACGAAGCCAATTTACTGCATGGTGAGGCTGTCCTGCTGGATATTATTTTCTCCAGCATGATCGCACTAAAGCGCTGTTTGATCTCCGAAGAGGAGATCGACAGAATTTTCAAGCTGGTGGAGACCCTTGGATTCAAGCTTAATTTTTCGCTTTTAGACCCTGCTGCGCTGTGGCAGTCTTTGGAAGAACGCACCTGCCACCGCAACGGCGTACAAAGGGTTCCGCTGCCGCACCGGTTAGGGGAATGTGTTTTTGTCAATGATATCAAACAGCAGGAAATCCTCTCTGCCCACCAGGCATTGATCCATAGAAGAGAATTGCAGCATGACAGAATTCAATAATTTTGACGAAAAAGAAATCAATAAATTTGATGAGGTTGCCCAAATATGGTGGGATCCCCAGGGGGAAATGGGTACCCTGCATACTATCAACCCGTTACGGGTGGAATTTATCACCCAAACCATAGCCGTTGAGGCACCCAAAATTTTGGATGTGGGGTGCGGTGGGGGAATTCTTTCAGAAGCGCTGGCAAAAACCGGGGCACAGGTCACCGGGATAGACCTATCCCTGCCCTCAATCGAAGCAGCCAAACAGCATGCACAGCAGCAAGGGCTCTCGATTGACTACCGGGTGACAAGCGCAGAAGAGATTGCCGAAACCCAACCAGGCAGCTTTGATGTGGTTACCTGCATGGAGATGCTTGAGCATGTGCCCGAGCCGGAGAAAATTGTCGCGGCTTGCGCACAGGCACTCAAACCAGGCGGGTTAGCGTTCTTTTCCAGCATCAACCGCACGCCCAAAGCCTTTTTGTTCGCTATCGTTGGTGGTGAATATATCTTGCGCTTGCTGCCAAAGGGAACCCACACCTACAGTAAGCTCATCCGTCCCCAGGAACTGAGGCATTGGTCACGTAAGCATGGCCTGGAATTTGCGAGACTAGCTAGTCTGATGTACAATCCCTTTAACGGCCGATTTAAAGTAGCCCATAACAAAGAAGATGTGAATTACATGGCTCACTTTATTAAAAAATAAACTCGGCTGACAAGGGACAAATTCCATGAAACGATTCTTTGCTCTCTCCAGAACAACACACGGTATCCTGGATCTGGCTGCACCTGGTTTTAGTGCTGTGCTTTGGTTGGGTGGTTTTCCTGATTGGAAAATTATCCTCTTATCGATCTTCACCGCTTTTGCTGCTTACACCGCGATTTATGCCCTCAATGATCTTGTGGGCATTGCGGTTGATAAGGAGAAATTTGCTGAAGGGGGGATCAAAGAGGGATATTCGGTGGAAGCTTCCGACATGCGTTACCCGCTGGCTCAGAGAGTGTTGAGCTATCGCAGCGGTTTGGNNACCTACTGGCGCACCTTGGTGAGCGGATTGGTCAAGGCCAGCGGACCCATCGCAGCAGTTTATGTGGTGGATTCGGATCCTGCATTTACCTCCCTGTTATTGTTGTTTGCCTGGGTATTGTTCTGGGAAATTGGTGGACAAAACATCCCGGCCGATTGGAACGATACGGTGGAGGATCTGCGTGTGGGTGCAAAGACGATCCCGATCCGGTTTGGGCCAAATAAAGCCGGCCTGGTTGTGCTGGTTGCCCTCGGCCTGACGGTGATCACGAGTTTCTTCCTGCCTATCATTTCCCCGCTCCCGCTCGGATTGCCTTATCTCCTGGTCAGTGCGCTTGCGGGTTATTTCCTGCTTCTTCAGCCTGGATACCAGCTGTACAAACTGCAAGAGGGCCGTTTGGCGGCCAAATTGTTTGACAGAGCCAGCTATTATCCTTTGGCCCAACTATTGATTATCGCTTTGTTTGCAGTCTTTCTCAATTAGCGGATTATTAAGCCTGGGTCAAGCAACAAGTACTGCCAAACGTGATCTTCGAATGCTTGTTNNTACCTAGCATAATTAGTAATCTAGCCTCCCATCTTAACCTTTCGGTTCTTGAAAGGTATTTTCTCAATAATCTGCCAAGAATGTTTACCAAATCCGGGAAACCATATTAATTGCCGGGTGTAAGACTCCCGTAAGTTTTCTACAAGGGATGGATAACCATTATTGCTTACACTGTAAACGCTTATCCGAGAGTTGGGGCGGCTGGTTTACAAAAACCAATCTGGCCACCCCCACAGTGAATTCTTGTAGAAAAAGGAGTTTGAAATGAAAAAACGTATGATATTACTGATGGTCGTAGCAGCGCTTGCCCTGCTGATCGTGGTCCCGGTCTCCGCCAACCGCGGCAACGGCGAACTCGGCGTTGTGTATGTCAGCAGCCAAGATTTATATTACGACACCTTCGTCAGCGCTCAGGAATTGCCGATGCATGGCCGCTTCCAAAAACTTGAGAATGGCGTGACTGAGTTTGGCCCTGGTTCTCCGGGATATTTGGGCGGCCGCTGGTGGATCGATGTTGATGGGGATGACATCATGGAAGAGACGGATGTCTTTTTGCTGTGCCCGCTCCTGGGTCCTGGCCGCACATCCCCATGAAATGCCAATCATGAACTTTAGGATCACCTTTTAGAATATTTCTCGGAAAAGTAAAATTTCCTCCCTCTGGAGCCACAAACCAGGCTGACCGGCCTGGTGCTCTGGAGGGGGGATTTTTTTCGCCTAACAGCTCGGGGAAATTAAGCTAGGTGGGATTGTTTATGTTCGTGAACTGAGTAGGCTTTGGGGTGTTACAATTCAGGGTATCAGCTCACAGCTTGAACTGAGCCATCCCCTTTTTTGGAACCAAGGAGGTTGCTGTGCCTTTTAGTATTGATCCCCAACCAGGTGAAAACGAAACTGAATGCGCTCGCTGCGGTGCGATCATCTACGATCAGCTGTCTCGCTGTCCCAACTGCGGGGTAAATTTATTTGAGCCCGAAGAAGATTCTGGTTCTGAATGGAGAGAAAGTGAAGCTTCTTCCAGTTCGGGTTTTGGACAAAAAGTGAGCGGCTTTTTCCGTAAACTGCTTAATAAACCGTATTCTGCAGAAGAGGTTTTTGGTACCTCACTCGATCAGGCCTATATTTACAATGATCTGCTGCAAAAGGTTGGGGGAGACCATGAGGTGGTAGAGCGATTGGTCGGATTTGAACAAAACCTGGCACCAAAATCCACCCGTCTCCAGTGGCTGAAAAACGCCCTTCAACGGTGGGAGCGGGACAACCGTTCACCCCAAAAACCTGAATAAAGCGTGACTTTCATCCTGGTTTTGGGGTTTGCTATAATCAAGGCCGTACATCCCGGAGGTAATGATGAACACTAAAACCCGAATCTTGTTTGTATGCATGGGAAATATTATTCGCAGCCCTCTGGCCGAGCATATGTTTAATCACCTGGCAGCACAAGCCGGGGTGCAAGATAAATATCATGTCGACTCAGCAGGAACATCCGCCTATCATATCGGGGAACAGCCAGACTCACGCATGCGGCGAGTGGCTGCCCAGAATGGGCTGGACTACAGTGGGAGTGCAAGGCAGGTCAAGGCTGAGGATTTTCAGCGTTTCGATTGGATCATTCCGCAGGACGGGGAAAACCTGCGCGATCTGCAATGGCTGGCTCGCACACCGGAAGAAAAATCCAAGCTGGTCACCATGCGGACATTCGATCCCCAGGGCAGTCCCGAAGATGGCGTGCCAGATCCCTACTATGGCGGAATCGACGGATTCCAGACCACCTTCGAGATTGTCAAGCGCTCTTGCCAGGGCTTGCTGGAGGCCTTAGAAAACGGAGAGCTGGGATGATGATCCCGCAGCAGGTGTCAGATTGGCTCACGCAACAAGACTATGGCAGGGTTGATTCATCCCGCGGTGTGGGCGGTGGGTGCATCAATAACGGTGTCCGGCTGCTGACCTCCTCGGGAGAGCAATTTTTCCTCAAAACCAATCCGAGCTGCCCGCCAGACATGTTCGCCTGCGAGGTGGCTGGGCTGGAAGCGCTGCAGGTACCGGGCGGCCCGCGGGTGCCGAAACCTCTGCTACACGGACCTGATTTCTTGCTGATGGAAGACCTGGCCCCGAGCCGCCCTGGCGTGGATTACTGGGAAAGATTCGGCCGGCAGATGGCCACGCTGCACCAAAAAACGCACACCATGTTTGGGTTTGAGTCAGATAACTACATTGGCAGTACTCCCCAGCCGAACCCCTGGACGCAGGATGGATACCAGTTTTACCAGGAACACCGGTTTGTCTTCCAGGCAGACCTGGCTGTCCGGCGCGGGCTGCTCAGCCGAACGGAGGGGCAGGCTGTGCGGGCCTTATCCTCTCGCTTGCCAGACCTGGTGCCTCAACAGCCGGCTTCGATCCTGCACGGAGACCTATGGAGCGGCAATGCCACCAGTGATGCCCTTGGTGAACCTGCCATCATTGATCCGGCTGCTTACTATGGCTGGGCGGAAGCCGATCTGGCGATGATGGTGCTGTTTGGTTCCCCTGGTGAGCGTTTTTGGCAAGCCTATCTTGAAGTCCGGCCTTTGGAAGCCGGGTGGCGTGAACGATTTTCGCTTTATAATCTTTATCATCTGCTTAACCACCTGAATTTATTCGGGCGCAGCTACCATGCACAGGTAATGCATACCCTGCGCCTGTATGCCTGAGAGGCATAGGAGACAAAATTTGGAATACGGGTTTATCGGTCTACCGGAATTATTGTTTTTCTTTGTGATCTTAATTGTGGTCGTTGGACCGCGCCGAATCTGGCGCGGCTATAAGGTGATCCGAAGTTGGGTGGTGGGCTTTTTCCAGCGCTTAAGGAGCAGCAAAACTGCCAGGCAGGGAAAAAGCGTCCTGCGCGGGTTGGGAAGGATGATCGCCTACTACAATCGAAATCGGGAAGAAGAATAGCGGGGAATTTTTCGGTCCCAGCCCAAGCATTTCTCTAAAAATCTTGACATTAACGTAACGTTAAGGTGTATGATTGGTGAGAAACTGATGAACAACCGATGCACAAGAGGTCTTGGTCTCGGGATGAATTGCTCTGGTGAGGAATGCCATGCCATACACCATTAAAGAGATTGCCGATTTGGCCGGGGTAAGCACGCGCACGATCCGTTATTACGACGAGATCGACCTGCTCTCCCCAGCTGAGACTAGGGACAATGGATACCGTTACTACGATCAGGATAGCCTGCTAATGTTACAGCAGATCATGTTCTTGCGCGAACTGGATGTGCCATTGAAGGAAATCCACCTGATCCTCAACCAGCCAGGGTTTAACCTGCTGTCTGGGTTGGAAAAGCACCGGATTGCCCTACAAGCCAGGGCCGCGCGCCTGAGTAGGTTGATCGAAACTGTGAACCAAACAATAGCCATGCTTCAAGGAGAATCGATAATGAGTGATAAGGATTATTTTGAAGGGTTTGATGAAACTCAGTATGAGGAGGAGGCCAAGCAGCGCTGGGGACACACCTCGCAATATGCGGAATCGCAGAAGAAGTGGTCGAGCTATTCAAATGAGCAGAAAGAAGCCATTAAGTTCGAAGGCGGCGAGATTACCATGCGAATGGTTGGGAATGATCCAGGTCTGAGCCCTGATGATCCTGCCGTGCAGGCCGCAGTGGGCGATTACTACGCATATCTCAATAAGTACTTTTATACCTGTGAGGTCGAATTTATACGCAACCTGGCGGATATGTGGGTGCAGGACCCGCGATTTGCCATTAATTACGAACGCATCCGCGAAGGAGGGGCAGAATTCGTGCGCCAGGCGGTGCATATTTTCTGCGACCGCAACGCTTAGGCTGGAACCTGCCTTAGAATTTAGCGTTATTTTATAATCGCACCAAGATCCAACAACGCGCAACCGCTCTCATTTTTGAGAGCGGTTTTGAATGAGATCAATTTGATATCCAAATAATTCGGGAAATTTCCAATCTGGATACAATGGCTGGTTATCTGTAGTGTGCCCGTTGCTTTTTGCGCGCCCGATTCGCAGGAGGTTGAGCTGCTCTGGGTTGCCGGTTGTTCTGTGGCTGCTGCGGAGGTGCTGCATCGTAATCAAAGTCAGCTAGGAACTGTTTGGCCAGTTTATGGTTCATGATTTTCTCAATTGTCCGCACCATATTGAGATCTTCGGGGGTAATCAGGGTGAAGGCTTCCCCGGTGCGTTTCGCCCTGCCGGTGCGTCCGATGCGGTGAATATAAGCATCCGCCGTATCCGGAATGTCAAAATTGATCACGTGGGAAATGCTGTCGATGTCCAGCCCGCGGGCAGCAATATCTGTGGCGACCATAATCTGGTAGGTGCCTTTCTTGAAACCATCCAAAGCAGAACTGCGCTGCCCCTGGGAGCGATCGCCATGTAAGCTGGTGACTTTGTAGCCTGCCTGTCCGATCTGTTTGGCTAACTTGCGGGCGCGGTGCTTGGTGCGAGTGAAGACCAGCACAGAGTTGGTATCGGTCCGTTCCAATAACTTAAGCAGCAGATCCTTTTTCCGGTGTTGGTTGACCGGATACAGGGTATGCGAAACAGTGTGCGCCGGGCGGGCAATTCCGATAGAAACGCGTTTGGGGTTATGCAGGGTTTGCAAGGCCAGCTGTTCAATTTCCTTGGGAAAAGTGGCTGAAAATAACATGGTTTGCCGTTTTGCAGGGATGTGCTGAAGGATGCGTTTGATATCTGGCAGAAAGCCCATATCGAGCATGCGGTCAGCTTCATCCAATACCAATACTTCCAAGGCCCCAAGTTTGGCGTGCTGGCTTTGGATATGATCCAACAGCCGCCCGGGACAGGCGACTACAATTTGCACATTGTTGCGTAATGACTTAATTTGTTCAGTAGGTCCAACGCCACCGTAGATGGCGATACTGCTGATATTCGCACCGCCTTTTAGTTCGCGGATGGACTGCAGGATTTGATCGGCTAACTCGCGGGTGGGTGTAATAATCAGGGCTCGCGTTTGGTTGCCGGGCTTGCTGAGCAACTTGTGCAAAATAGGGAGCACAAAAGCGGCGGTTTTTCCCGTCCCGGTTTGGGCTGTCCCGATCAGGTCATGCCCGGCCATGGCCAGGGGGATAGCTGATTCCTGGATCGGTGTTGGGTTGTGATAACCCGATTTTTTTATCCCCGCATTTAAACGGGAATCAAGATTGAACTGATTGAAGTTCATATTTATTAATCCTAATATTCAGAAGTCAAGCGGATGTCAGGGAAATCGAGCGGTGCTCAAGGTAACAGCGGCAAAGACTGCTGGGTAGTGTGTAAAACAGATCTAACAATACTCGATAGTGGCATGCTTGTCAAGCTATGCAATGCTTGGGATACCAACCTCTATGATTAAGTTAATAAATAGGTGTTCTGACAGCTTTTTCTACTTTAATCTCAGATTTTTTATATGATCCAGATCATTCAGCGGGAACATCGGCAAAACCTGAGTATAATTAAAAAGCCGGGTTGAACTGATTGCTGCAAGACCAAGGCAATGGGTCGTGCTTGAAAACTTTACAAATCGATTTGTAACTGGTGGCATCAAAACGAGTTGCCATTACATAAC
>DNGN01000241.1 GCA_003486225.1 Chloroflexota bacterium | reverse complement strand
TACTCCGACACCACCAACCCGGGCGGCGTGTACATCCTGGCGATCTGTTCGCTGGAAGATGGATATCCAGTGGAACCACGCGACTGCAAGTACGACGCTTTCAAGGTCAAAGAGGGACGGGTAACCTACCAGTTCATGCTGGAAGGCTATAAATTCCATGATCTGGATGCCGATGGCGCTTGGGAAGATGGCGAACCCGGCCTGGCGGATTGGGAAATTTCGATCAGCGGGACAGGGTATCTGGGTGAAGACATCGATGTGACCCTCACCACAGGCGAAGGCGGATACTGGTTCTATGAGTCCGAGCTGTATACATTCACCGGCGGCGCTAAACCGCAAGCCGCGGAACTGACGATTTGTGAAGTACTGCAGGATGGATGGGTGCAGTCCTTCCCGGCAGACCCTGAATGCTATGACGTCATAGTTGACCCCAGTGGTGTTGGGTTTGTTGGCGAGCTCAACTTCGGCAACTATATGCCGGTGGATATCACGGTCTGCAAAGAAATTGGCAATCACAACGATTCCACCACAATCCTCTTTGAGGGTTGGGAAGTATACCTGTACCAGGATGGGGAACTCTTTGACACCCAGCTAACTGGCGAAGATGGCTGCTACACCTGGGAAGACCTGATGCCTGGGTATACCTACACCGTTGGCGAATATGACCCGCTTGAGTGGGTACCGGCTGGTGACGCCTTCGTAGACTTCGGCTTCGTGCTCTCCGGCGACGGCCCCTTCTCTCACACCTTTGTCAACTACCCGGCACAGGGCTGCACCCCCGGCTTCTGGGCTGGCGGTGCCGGCTCTCCGCTTTGGAACGGGCAATGGCTGTGGAATAATGTTGAAGACCTCAACTGGGAGCTTGCTGGCGGTCAGGGATGGAACCCATATATCTGGAAGACCCTCTTCAACGACTACTTCTCTCTTGTAGCATCGCTGAATGGATGGGATATGCACTCGCTGGTCAACACGGGTGGCGGCGCTCTCGATGCTCAAAAAGCCGCCCGCTCAATGGTTGCAGCTTATCTGAACGCTTCATTTGGTATCGGCTATCCTTACACCACAGCCGAACTTGAGGGTAAGTGGGCTGCAGCTGTTACCGACGGCTCAGACGCAGCCTTCCTGGCGCTGCATACAGAATTGGATGCAGCTAATAATGCTTACTATCGGGAAGAACCGCCTGCGCACTGCCCGATCAGCGCCAGCATACCGTAGCCAATTGTGTAAAGTCCCGTTCTTTACCAGCAACCAATCAGCGGTGGTGGGAATTCCCACCACCGCTTTTTATCGCCGCAAGGCCCGGGGGCACGCCTCAATGTTATAATCCTGGTCAGGCATGACTTGGCTCATCCAGGAGGAAAGCATGATCGCGAGAAAACCATTTGGCCGCACCGGGCACACCAGCAGCCGCACGCTCTTCGGGGCGGTGGCGTTGTCCGGGCTTTCCCGGGCGGAGGTCGACCGCACGCTTGAACTCCTGCTTGGCTACGGTGTCAACCACATCGATACCGCGGCCAGCTACGGCGATTCAGAGCTTCAGCTGGCACCGTGGATGCAGCACCACCGCCGCCAGTTCTTCCTGGCCACCAAGACCGGCCAGCGCACAGCCCAGGCAGCCAAAGACGAACTGCAGCGCTCGATGGAACGAATGGGCGTGGAGCAGGTGGACCTGTGGCAGATGCATGCCCTGGTCAACCCGCAGGAGTGGCAGGCCGCCATGGGGCCGGGCGGGGCGCTGGAGGCCCTCATCGAGGCCAAACAGCAGGGTCTGGCGCGCTTCATCGGGGTCACCGGGCACGGGTTGGCGGCCCCCCGCATGCACCTGCGCAGCCTGGAGGTCTATGATTTCGACTCGGTGCTGCTGCCCTATAACTATGTGCTGATGCAGAACCCGGNNGCGGTGTGGTACGACCCGCTGGATACCGATGAGGGCATCCGGCATGCCGTCCATTGGGTGCTGGGCAACCCGCAGGTCTTCCTCAACACGGCCGGGGATATCCGCCTGCTGGAGAAGGTGCTGGCGGCGGCCGACCAATTCGAGACCCGGCCCACGGACCAGGTCATGCAGGCCGACCTGCAGCAGTACGGCATCACCTCGCTGTTCACGGGGGATGAGCTGTAGGTTTACCGCACAATTTGCCCCTGGCACGCCTGCCCGCCCGCATCAGGAATACCCTACGCTGCTGGACAGCCACCAATGATATAATTTCCCGGTATTAAACCATTATTAACAATCCTGTTTTAAAGCGCCGGAACAGGGCTTTTTTTAACCGGATTGGTTAAAATGAATTTATTTTGCATACTGGAGTTTACACCTTCTATGGAACCATCGAAAGTTCGCAGCACCATCGGTCAATATATGCTGCCTGATGCAGACCGCCTGGTGATCGACCTGGAACGCTCGCACGGCGCTTACCTGGTCGATGCCGTCTCAGGCAAAGAATACCTGGATTTTTACACCTATTTCGCCAGCATCCCGGTGGGTCACAACCACCCCAAGATGCTGGAACCCGAATTTCTGGAGCAGCTGACCCTCTCTGCGATCCACAAGCCGGCCAACTCGGATTTCTACACCGGGTTAATGGCCAAATTTGTGCAGACCTTCGCCGAGATTGCCATGCCGGAGGAAATGCCGCACCTCTTCCTGATCAGCGGCGGGGCGCTGGCAGTGGAAAATGCCCTCAAAACCGCCTTCGACTGGAAAGTGCGCAAGAACCTGGACCTGATCGGCGAACGCAGCCTGGAAGAAGCCAGCTGGCCGGTGCTGGAAGGTCTGGGGAGCAAGATCATCCATTTCGAGCAGTCCTTCCACGGGCGTTCGGGCTACACCCTGTCGATCACCAACACGGCCGACCCCCGCAAAACGATGTACTTCCCCAAGTTCAACTGGCCGCGCGTGGTCAACCCCAAGCTGCGCTTCCCGGTCACCGAGGAAGTGCTGGCAGATGTGCGCCTGCGCGAGGAGATCGCCATCCACCAGATCGAGACCGCCTGCCGCCAGTTCAAAGGCGATATTGCCGGGCTGATCATCGAGCCGATCCAGGGCGAGGGCGGCGACAACCATTTCCGTCCTGAGTTCTTCCGCGAGCTGCGCCGGCTGGCGGATGCTCACGAGTTCCTGCTGATCTTTGACGAGGTACAGTCTGGGATGGGGATCACCGGCCTGATGTGGGCCCACGAGCACTACGGCGTTCAGCCGGATGTCTTCGCTTTCGGCAAAAAATCCCAGGTCTGCGGGATCGTGGCCGGGACGCGTGTGGAAGAGGTGGACAAGCACGTTTTTGAAGAATCCAGCCGGATCAATTCCACCTGGGGCGGCAACCTTGTGGATATGGTGCGGGCAACCCGCTATCTGCAGATCATTGAAGAAGAGAACCTGCTGGCGCATACCGCACGCATGGGTGAACAGCTGATCTCCGGCCTGAAGGCGATCGCCGATGAATCCAAAGGCGTGATGAGCAACGTGCGCGGCCGCGGCATGATGGTGGCCTTCGACCTGCCGGACACTGCCAAGCGCGATATTATGATGAAAACCCTGGAGCAGAACGGCCTGAAAGCGCTCAAATCCGGGGTGAATGCCATTCGCTTCCGCGGCATGCTGGACGTGCCCGCGGATGTAATCGAGAAAGCCCTGGAGATTGTGGCGAAAAGCCTACCGCTGGAGTAGACTTAAAACCAGCCGGTAGCGGATTAAAAGGGAGACTGACCATGTTGAGCTTACCCGATTTTAGAGTTCGCCAGCGAGATTATCTTCTCGAGATTGCCCGCGCCATTACCCAGGAACTGGACCTGGATAATTTGCTCAAACGCATTCTCAAGCTGACCGCTGACATCCTCTCGGGTAATGCTGGCCTGATCGCGCTGCGCAGTTCGGAAGGCACCTGGACCGTGTCGGCTTCCCACGGCATCCCGGCTCCCTTGCTGCAGTACCTGGAGCCCCTGCTGACCGCGGTGCCGGACCATGAAGACCCAGCCCGTTTTGAGCTGCCCAAGATCAACGAGATCCTGCAGATGCTGGCCCAGAAGGTCAGCCTTGGACTGATGACCGGGGTGGGCTTGCCGCTGATCGCCCGCAACCAGGTGATCGGCGTGATATTTATTTTCCGTAACTACCGCGGGGTGTTCTCTGCCAACGATCGGGCCTTGCTGCAAAGCTTTGCTGACCAGGCTGCCGTGGCGGTCAGCAATGCCCAACTCTATACCCAGAGCCTGCGTGAAGAGGAAAAGATGTCGGCTCTGCTTGACTCGGTAGCGGATGGCATCCTGATCCTCAAACCTGACCATATGATCGAGCGCGTCAACCCGGCGTTTGCCCGCATGGCCGGCACCACGATCGAGGCATTGCTGGGCAAAAGCCACGATGAGGTGGTTAAGTTTGCCGAATCCAATCACGGTACCACACTGAGTGAAGCGGAAGCCGGTGGGTGGCCGCTGACGCCGCAGGCAACCCTGTACGTGGAGGGAGACCTGATGCGCCTGGATGGTTCGACCATCCCGGTGGGTGTGACGTACGCCCCGCTGCTCTCGGAAGAAGCCGGCCTGTCCAACATTATTGCCTCCGCACGCGATATCACCCATTTTCGCGAGGCCGAGGAGCTGAAAAGCACCTTTATCTCGGTGGTCAGCCATGAGCTGAAGACGCCGGTAGCCCTGATCAAAGGCTATGTGGGCACCCTGCGGCGCAAAGATGCCAACTGGAACCAGCAGATTTTGGAAGACAGCCTGACCGTGATCGAAGATGAAGCTGACCGGCTGGCTGAATTGATCGATAACCTGTTGGATGCCACCCGTCTGGAAGCAGGCGTGCTGTCCATAAACGCCACCGATTTTTCTCTCCCGAAGCTGGCCGCCCGCACGGTCGAGCGTTTTAAAACACAGACCGAGAAGCACACTTTTGTGGTGGATTTCCCGGACGATTTCCCGGTCACCCTGGGAGATGAAGATCGGATAGCCCAGGTGATGTATAATTTGGTTTCGAATGCCGTCAAATATTCCCCGAACGGCGGAGAGATTTGCATCTCGGGTGAGGTGCGCAAGCAAGAGGTGATCGTGTGTGTGCAGGATCAGGGCGGCGGGATTGCCCCCGGTGATATCCTGCATATCTTCGACCGCTTCTACCGGGCGGACGCCGCTCAGAAGAAGACCCAGGGTGCAGGTTTAGGCTTGTACCTGTCCCGGGCGGTGGTGGAGGCCCATAACGGCAAGATCTGGGCCGACCCGCGCAGTGCCAACGGGGCCCGGATGTGCTTCTCGCTGCCGCGCGTTCAATAGCCCGCAGCGATTTAAAGTTCGACCTTATCTTTTCGTGGATTGCGAAAGAAATCATTAAATAAAGAGAGAGTTATGCCAAAAACACAAATTAATTGTCCCCAGTGCCGCCAGTCTATCGCCGCTGAGATCGAACAGGTCTTTGATGTTGGTGTGAACCCGGCCGCAAAAAACAGCCTGCTCTCCGGGCAGGCCAATGTTGCCCAATGTCCCCACTGTGGGTTCCATGGGGCTCTTTCCACCCCCCTGGTTTATCATGACCCTTCCAAGGAACTGCTGATGACCTTTGTCCCGCCTGAACTGGCCCTGCCGCGCGATGAGCAGGAACGCGTTATCGGTGGCATGATCAAGAAAGTGGTGGATAACTTGCCAGCAGAACAACGAAAAGGCTACCTTTTCAGCCCGCAAACTGCCCTGACCTTCCAGGGGTTGATCGAACGCATCCTGGAGGAAGACGGNNCTGGCGATTGTGGTCAAAGAAGAAGATAAAAATATTGACCAGGAGTTCTTCGGGATGCTTTCCCAACTGATCCAGATGGCTTCTTCCCAGGGAGACCAGCAGGGTGCCAGCCAGCTTTCCGCGCTGCAGCAGCGCTTGCTGCCTATGACCACAACCGGTAAAGAGCTGCAAGCCCGTTCTGGCGAAATTGAAAAGGTGATGGGAAAATTGCGCGAGGCAGGCAAAGGACTGACCCGTGAAAAGCTATTGGAATTGGTACTTACCTCTGAGAGCGATTTGCAGATTGAGGCTTATGCCAGCCTGGCCCGTCCCGGCATGGATTACCAATTCTTCCAGCAGCTGAGTGAGAAAATTGATGCGGCGCAGGGTGAGGAAAAAGCACGGCTTTCAAGCCTGCGCGAAACCCTGCTGGAAACCACCCGCAAGATCGACGAGCAACTTCAGGAACGGATCAATATGGCTCGCCAGAATGTTGAGATCCTGCTCAAGGTGGAAGAAAACCTGCCTGAAATCGTGGTGCAGAACCTGCAGGCCATTGATGATTATTTCCTGCAGGCTTTGGTACTTGAGACCGAGGAAGCCAAGCAGAAAGGGGACCAGCAGCGCATCCAGAAACTTCAGCATATCATGGAAGTGGTTCAGGATGTGGTCCAGGCGGCCTCTATGGGACCAGAAGGGGTGTTGCTGGAGGCTTTGCTGGAAGTTGAAACCCCAGAAGAGCGCAAAGAGATCATGGAAGAGAACGCAGATAAGATCACCCCTGAATTTATCGAGTCCCTCACCAGCTTCATGCTGCAGCTTGAAAATGCGGATGACGAGCAGGCCAAACAAATGAGCAGCCAGGTACGCACGATTTATCGTGAAGCGCTGCGCTTCTCGATGAAAACCCAGATGAATAAATAAGGTCGAAACGGCCGGAGGTGTTTTTTGGACTTTGAAACAAACCTGCAGCGCTATGCTGAAGTAGTGATCAAAATTGGGATCAATGTACAGCCCGGTCAACGGGTCTTGATTACACCGTGGGTTGAAAATGCTGATTTCGTCCGCGTGCTGACCGAGCAGGCCTATAAGGCTGGTGCCAGCTTTGTGGATGTGCTGTGGGAGGATGAACAACTGCGCCTGACGCGGTTTGAGCACGCGCCGCGCGATTCCTTTGATCTGCATTCTGACTGGCCTTCGGCAGCGATCATTGAAGCCGGGAAACGCGGTGATGCTGTGATCCGAATGGCCACCCCAGA
>DNGN01000192.1 GCA_003486225.1 Chloroflexota bacterium | reverse complement strand
CGAAACTAACTCCCCATATTTAGTTTCTTGATCGAGCGCCACATCTGCCATGAAGCAATGGTCAGGATTATTGCTGCTGCAGTATTGAGCAACTGTTTGGTCCACTCTACACCAATCGATGGGCTAGGCGTCCTTGCCATCCCATTAAGCACCAAAGTCAGAACCAAATAAACCAAAAACAGGTAAGCCGTGCTTTTTAGACGGCGAATCCAAGCATGCCTGCTTAATAAAATAAGCATCATACTACTCATGATTACAACCAGAGTTAAAAGTGCAAAGAACCAGGCTCTTCCCTCGCTGCTGAAGCCAAAAATTGCAGTTCCCCCACCTACCAATAAAACAAAAACGGTAGGTACCTGAAAAACATATTTGGTCTCAACACCTCGAAAGCTGGATTTCTGTCCGGTCCAAATAGCCCACGCAAGTAACCCAAACCCCGGAGCCATCAGTACAAAAAGGCTGTTTTCCATCCATAAAATCAGGTCTCCCGAGATCACCCAAAGCAACTTACTGATGGCCTTTAGCAATCCTCCAAGAATGACAAGACTCGATCCTATTATGCCCACTAAACCACTCCGCTGATCCATAGAAAAGATAATACGGGTAATCCAAATCAGCGCTAATAGAGTCAGGAATACTGGTACAAAATCTTGAAGAGCTAGCGCCAAGGTAGGTGTCATTGTTCGCCTCCTTTTCGTTATTGTCCAAATAATATTCTTACTATCCTAATCTGGCTTTTTATAATCATTGCAATATTTCTGCCATTTTAGCTTATAAATATTGTNNTCAGGCCATCAGCTTTGGAAACTCAGCATCCCTAAGAACTGGATCACATCGATCCAAGACGGTTCGAGATGGGTCCCATCCAGCATCAAACTTTCCAAAAAGCGGAAATTTTCCTAACCTAGTCCGTCCTCTACCTCTGATATAATTCCCCAATCCATGAGTATGCCCAATTCCCCCAAACACGTCGCCATTATCGGTCGCTGGCGTCCGGTGCATCTAGGACATCAGGCAGCCTTACACGCCTTGTGCCAGCAGTTTGAACATGTAACCATTGGGATTGGCTCAACCAACGTTTACGACTACCGCAACCCGTTCACCCAGAACGAGGTCCGTGATATGTTGGAGCTGGCCCTGGAAGAGTACAGCAATTACACCCTGGCCCCAATCCCCGACACAGCCGATGAAGATGAATGGCGCCAGCTGGTGCAAGCAGCAATCGGCGATCCCGATTTACTGGTGACCGCCAACCCGTACGTGCGGGCCATGCTCGATGGCCTTTGGCCGATCGCACACCCGGCGGCGTTCATCCCGCATGAACACAAAGTGCCGGTCAGCGGGAGCATGCTGCGCCGCCGAATTGCCGATGGCAGCGCCTGGACAGATCTGGTTCCCCCAAAAATCACGCGATACCTGGTTGATCATCAGCTTGACCGGCGCTTTCGCGCCGAGTTCGGTTTACAAACCCTGGCATTAGAAACAATCATAATGGAATAAGGAGATCACACAATGTATTCATGGGATGAAGACACCAGCGGTTGGTATGGAAGCAAGTCGTACGCCTTTGGCGAGCGCGGCGCAGCTGTGCGCAGTAAAGCCGCCATACGGGCTGCTGCAAGCGGCCCGCGCAGTTACGAGACCAAACGCCAACCCAATATCAAGATCATCGACCCGAAGAAAAAGATCAAAACCGAGTCCGCCAATCCGCTGATCATTGCCGTGGATGTGACCGGCTCCATGTCCAGCTGGCCGGGAGAGATCTTCGACCGGCTGCCGCTGCTGTACAACACGCTCTCACAGTACCGGGAAGACCTGGAGATCTGTTTTGCAGCGATCGGAGATGCCAATGTTGATGACTGGCCGTTACAGGTGACCACATTCGCCAGCGGTTTTGACCTGGAGCAGCTCTTGGGGGCACTCTACGGCGAGGGCGGCGGCGGTGACGCACCTGAGAGCTACGGCCTGTTCGCACATTGGGTTAACACCCATGTAGAGATCCCCAACGCCGAGGAAGTACCTTTCCTGATCGTGTTTGGCGATGTCACGATGCATGCCACGGTGCAGGGGAAGATGATCGAGAAGCATCTTGGTGCGTCCAAGGCGCAAGACCTGGACGCGATCAGCGAGTGGAAAAAGGTCAGCAAGACCTGGAACACCTGGTTCCTGCGCCGCCCGACCGGAAAGCCAGGCGACCAGGTTGATCGGCAGTGGGCATCGGCGATCGGCGAGAACAAGGTCTTCCACATCCAGGACGAACAACGGGCGGTTGATTATGCAATGGGGTTGATTGCGCGTGCCTGGGGTGAATTCGCCAACTTCCAGGACAACATGCTCGCCCGCCAGGACCAGTCGAAGGTAGATCTGGTCAGCAAGCCGATCGCGATGATCTGCCCGCGCTGCGGCGGCCCGATCCCGGTGGATGCAGACCACATGTTCAAATGCATTTACTGCGGGACCACGCTTTAGATCTGAAACATAGCCAATGAGCATTGATGTCTTGATTACCGCCCCGCCTTATGCCGAGTACCTGGCTGAGGTGGCCGCCCATAAGCTGGTCTCTGGCCTGCGCCTGAACACGGTGATGCCGCTGCGAGATGGCCCATCCGAGGCAATTGAGCGGCTGAGCCGCTTCGGCAAGCCGCTGTGGGTCGACCTCAAAGGCCGGCAGCTGCGGGTGGTTGGGGCGGCGATCCCACCCTTCACCGAGATCCAGCTCTCACACCCGATCAGCGTTGAAGCGCCCGTGGATGCCTTCTTTGCTGACGGCACGGAGCATGCCCGGGTGGCAGCGGTGGACGGTGACCGATTGATTTTAGAGAGCGGGCCCAGGCGGCTGATCGGGCCGGGGGAGTCGATCAATATTGTCGATCCGTCGCTGCAGATCCACGGCACGCTGACGGAAACCGATAAGGCCTACCTGAAAGCGATGGAAAAACACGGCCTGAGCAAGGTGATGCTCTCGTATGTCGAATCTCCCTCGGACGTGGCCGAAGTACAGGCGCTGCTGCCTGGGGCAGAGCTGGTGCTTAAGATTGAGACTCAGAAGGGACTTGCCTTTACCAGGGAGCATGGCAGCAGCTTCGGCCGGCTGTGCGCGGCCAGAGGTGACCTGTTCATCGAGGTGCTCCAGCCGCACAAGATCGTGCCTGCACTGCAAGAGATCATCGAGGCTGACCCGAAGGCAATTGTCGCCAGCCGGGTGCTGGATTCGCTGGCTTTTCATCCCGTGCCCTCCAGCGCTGATATCAGCGATATTGCGCTGCTGCTCTCGTTGGGCTACCGCACCTTTATGCTGGGAGATGCGGTCTGCCTGCGGCGGGAGTCTTTGATGGCGGCCCTGACTCTTTTGGAAGTCATGGCCGGCTGAGCAACACTCTGCCAACACCCTGATCGAGGTATTTGGCGGAGCGTTTGGCGCGGGCGGATCTGGTTCGAGATAGATGAGTGGGTCCTGATCTTCGGTTACCTGCGGGTAGCTCCAGCCGAAATGCCGCGCGATCTTGTTTTGTTCCTGGTTAGCGCCCTGGCGTACCGTAAAGATTGGGTAACTCGTTTTTCCTCGAAAGCAGGCCGGGGATGGCTCGCTGTGGGGCTTGCTCTGGCTGGCCTCTGTTTTTTTTACGCCTTGCGGCTGAAAAATATTTTGGTCTTTGAGGATATCTTTTGGGACCTGGCACTCCCATTATGCGAAACGCTGCTTTGTTTCGGCATGTGCATCGGCTTAACGGTCTTGTTCCGGGACAGGGTCTATAAACAGGGTGTTCTCATGCGGCAAATGGCTCAGGACAACTACGCAGCGTATATGCTGCACATCTTTGTGGTTCTGTTCTTCCAACACCTCGCCCTCGGACTGGCCGCGCCGCCACTGCTCAAGTTCTTCCTGGTCACANNGCAGGGACCGTCAGGACGGGAACAGGTCCTCAAATGACTGTTTGTATGCCGCCATTATATTAAGAGCGGTTTTTTTTGAATGCCCCCATTTATCCTAGGAATTCTGACCGCGTCCATGTATACTTTAATCATCTTTGATCTCTGGAAATAGCCCAACCCGATCCAGTTTACACGCAGCAGTTGAAATCAGATAAGGAGAAATCATCGTGGCAAAGTTTGCGCAGCGTATTGACTTTATGCAGGAGACCTCAAACGTGATGCGGTATCTGTTTGAGTCCATGTCTGACCCGGACACAATTTCCTTTGGTGGAGGTGCGCCAGCCAGGGAAGCCCTTCCAGTCGAAGTTGTCCACAATATCGCCAGTCAAGTTCTCACCAGGGAGCGCAGAGGAAGCCAGGCCCTTCAATATGGCAACCCAATGGGGATCCCTGATCTGCGCCAGGCTGTGATTGACCGGCTGCTGGAGCCCAAAGGGCTCAAAGC
>DNGN01000309.1 GCA_003486225.1 Chloroflexota bacterium | reverse complement strand
TGAAATGGAAGTGCTGGAGCGGGTTGTAAACGATGTAAATCAAGGAGTTGGCCGGATCATTTTTATTTTGGGTGAAGCGGGTTTGGGAAAGAGCCGGTTGATCAATGAAACCCATCAAATATTTCAGGAAATTGTGCAAGAGGGCGGGAATTGGTATGAAACAAGCAGCCTTTCTTATGAGACCAACCAGGCTTATGCCTTAATTCAGCGGCTGATCCAGCGCATCAGCGGCATCCGGTATGATGATGCACCCAGAGTGATTCAGAAAAAGCTGGAGCCAATCATCGAAGATTTACCAGAGGAATTTCGGACTCAAGCCAACAGCATATTTGGAGCGTTGTTTGGGATCACGCCGGGAAACGGTAACGGGACCCTTGATGGAGATGAATTTAAACAAGAACTCTATAGCATCATGGATCTCTGGTTCAGACAGCGTTTTGCAAATGTGCCTACTGCATTGGTGTTCGATGATATGCATTGGGGAGATGCAGCCTCTGTTCAACTGATCAATAATCTCTACCAACTTTCCGATGTGATCCCACTTGTCATCATTTGCGCGATGCGTATTGACCATTCCTCACCTGGATGGCAGATCAAAGGGGCTGCGGAAGAGAATTTTCGCCACCGCTATACCGAGATTTCCCTAGAGCCTTTGTCTGAAGCGGATTCAAACGAACTGATAAACCGTTTATTGGCGATTGCAGACCTGCATGATGAATTGCGGAGGAATATCCTGGAAAAGTCTGACGGAAACCCGTTTTTTATTGAAGAGGTTATCCGAGCACTGATAGAAAATAAAATTGTAAATGCCGAAGAAAGAGTAGAGGATGGGGCTGCCAAAACTTACTGGGTTTCTGCCAATGATGGATCGGAATTCTCAATTCCAGATAATCTTCAATCTTTATTGGCAGCCAGAATGGACCAACTAGAAGAATCTACCAGGGCGACACTGCAACTGGCTTCTGTAATCGGGCGGAACTTTTACATGCGAGTTTTACGGGCAGTGAACACTACATCCCGTGAACTGGATAAACAGGTAGGTACCTTACTGCGCCTGGACATGATCCGCGAATCTGCGCGGGTGCCAGAAGTGGAATATTCTTTCCGAAATCCGCTGACACAAGAAGCGGTGTATAAGACCATATTACTTAAAAACAGGCGGGAATTCCACAGACGCGTGGCTGAAGCCATGGAGGACCTTTACCAGGAAAGATTAGAAGGCAAATTTGGTTTGCTTGCTCACCATTTTACACTTGCGGGAGAGAATGACAAAGCGATCAGCTACTGCAGAATGGCAGCCCACCAGGCGGTGAATGTGTATGCATATGAAGAAGCAGAGAAGAACTTGCGGGTGGCACTAAAATTGTTGGAAGCTGAAAATAATGTAGAACTGCATGCCGCTGTTCTGGAAGAATTGGCTGATGTTTGCAGGTTGGTGCGAAACTTTGTTGAGGCGATTTCCATTTATCAAGAGGCCCTGGAATCCTGGGCAAAACAACCTGAAGGTGACCCTAACGTCCANNAGGATGATCCGGGACAATAAACCTCATCCTGAAACGGTCAAGATGCTCGTAGCATTGTCTACGGATGCCTGGAGGGTTCAGACCCCGGTGGATTGGAAAAAGGCGCAACGTTATGCGGATGAGGCGGTTAAAATAGCTGATGAATTAGAAAGTCAGGAACTGCTCTCATTGGCCCTGGGAGCATTGGCGACTGCATTGGATGGTCAGAGCTTGCTCAGAGAACATTTGCAGGTCGCGCAGCGCAGGGTGGGAATCAGCGAGCAGAACCAGGAAATTTCAAGCCGCGAAAGAATTGATGCCCTTCGGGGAATGGGCGCTGCATTCCTATACGTTGGTGAGTATGAAAATGCCTTGCCGTACCTGGAATCTGCTGAATCGCTAGCGGTTGAGGTAAAAGCGCCAGACCAGATCGCGAACGCGGTGGGGCTCATGGCGCAGTGTTATTTCCGGATGGACCGCTGGGATGAGGTGATCGAGGTGGAGGGGCGGTGGCGAGACCTTGATATGCGGTATACACGCGAGCGCGTGGGGGAGACCTGATACTTCGTCGCACTGAGTGCGAGTGTCCACGCGTTGCGTGGCAATCAGACGAAGGCCAAAGCGTATAAGAGCGAGTCGTATGACTACATGCTCTCGATGTCCGGGCAGCCGGAATATTGGCAGCGAAACCAATTCTATTGAGACTCTTTGCCGCTACAGGCAGAGGGCGAGTTCGCCCGAGTGAAAGAAAAACTGGAAGGGTCTTTGGTGCTCTCTGGTCAACCAGTAAAACGTGGAACCATGGCGCATATGCATATCGTGTATATGATGCTGGTTGATACTGCGGCTAAAGCCCGAGATGCCGAGACGATCCGAAAATATGCACCATTATTAGAAGAGCTGGCGAAACGTGACCAGCACCAGCCTTACCTGGCGATCTCGCAGCGAGGTAAAGGAACTGCGCATAGGCTTGGTCTTGAGTTTGAACAGGCAGAACTGTGCCTAAATCAGGCCCTGGAAATTTTCGAATCCCTGGGGATGAGATGGCAGGCAGGTCGGACCTTATTTGAGCTGGGTGAGTTGGCGATGCAAACTGGTTTACACTCACTTTCAGAGGAAAGATTTGCAAGCGCGCTGGAAAATTTTGAAGAGCTGAAAGCCGCACCAGATGTGGAGAGGACAGCTGCGGCATTGGCCGAAATCAGGGCCCTGGAATAATGGCAAATTCCCAATGTGTTGAAAAGCATTGGATTCAATCAGATTGAAAATGGAAAAACTCTCGAATATGCCTGATGGGCGACAATCTGAAGGTCTAGAGAAAATCATAAAGATGGTTTGTTGCTTGTAGGTAGTACCTTATCAATTTATGGATCAGAAAAGGAGTTGAACGAATGACCATGCATACCTCTGCCGTACCTGCGCTGCCAGAGCGCAATGTTCTAGTTTCATTTTTATTGTTTATTTTGGTGGCAGGCGGTGCCTCTGTTGCGATCCGCATCACCTATGGTGAGCTGGCACCATTCTGGTCGGCCACCGCGCGTTTTTTAATCGGCGCGCTGGTTTTCTGGATTCTGGTGGCTGTTCGAAAGCTTGCTTTGCCTAAAGGGAGGGCTTTGCTGGGCGCGATCGTTTTTGGCGCGCTTACGGTGGGTTTTGCTTTTTTATTAGCAGCGTGGGCTTTGGTGGTTATCCCGGCCAGCCTTTACCAGATCTTAATGGCTTTGGTGCCCTTGCTGACCTTATTCTTATCGGCACTACAAGGATTGGAATCCATTACCTGGCGTGGGATTCTGGGTGGGCTACTAGCGGTTGCCGGGATTTTAGTTACAGTTGGCGGAACCAGGTCCAGCGATATTTCAATCCCGCATATCATTGCGATCCTGGTTGCGGCTGTGTTTATGGCTGAGGGGGGCGTGGTGATCAAGAAATTCCCGCCTAACCCGCCTGTGGTTACGAATGCGATCGCGATGACCACTGGTTCGATCATTTTGGGGACGGCTTCTTTGGTCCGGGGAGAGCAATGGACCTTTCCAACGCAGACGGACACAATTCTGGCTTTTGTCTACCTGGTTGTTTTTGTAACCATTGTGGCATTCTTGCTGTATATGTCTGTTTTGGGGAAATGGACAGCATCCGGAACGTCCTATGGGTTTGTGATTATCCCTCTGGTTACGATAATAGTCGCAGGGACGCTGGCGGGAGAAGAAATCACCATTAATTTTCTCTTTGGTGCAGTACTTGTCCTGGGAGGAATCTACATTGGGGCACTGATGCCATCTAAAACCAAGCAGTCAGAAATTGAGGAATGCAAAGACAGAGCAGGCCAGGTATTACCGCGTTGTACCTGATGTGATGAGATCTCAAATGCTCATTCAACAGATATCGATTTTGGGAGATGAGATGGCATCGTATAACCGGGCTGGTGGGTTTTCTATCTGCCAATCAATTGTGGTAAATACGCTATAAGGCGATTTGCTTTACCCAAAATATATAATAATGTTTACCTAAATTAGAAATATTATGCTATAATTTTTAGGCATCTCAAATTCCAAACTGGCTGACATAACCCAGCAACTTTTTATCCTATCAAGATAATAAACCATCCTTTACAACCAGCTCTGCGATATTTTTGAATATTTAGTATGGTATTCAGCAAGTTATTTTTCGAAGATTTCGTAAAACCCCAAAATAGGAGGCATGGCAAGTGGCAAAGCCTGTAATATTATCTGTGGATGACGAACCACAAGTCCTAAATTCAATTGTGAGAGACCTAAGGCTGCAGTATGGGAAAGAATACCGCATCCTAAAAGCTGGGTCTGGCAGTGAAGCCCTGGATACAATCCTTGAATTGAAAAAAAGGAACGATCCAGTAGCTTTGTTCATCGCTGATCAACGCATGCCGCAGATGGAGGGGACGGATTTCCTGACGGAAGCGCGCAAATTCTATCCGGATGCCAAAAAAGTTCTTTTGACAGCCTATGCGGATACAGAAGCAGCCATCACAAGCATCAATACGATTGAACTGGATTATTACCTGCTCAAGCCATGGGACCCTCCGGCAGAGAGATTGTATCCCGTGCTGGACGATCTGCTGGTTGATTGGTTGGCAAGTTTTTCTCCACCATATGAAGGAATCCGTGTGGTTGGCACTTTGTGGTCCGCCAGCAGTCATAATGTTAAGGACTTTTTGTCCCGCAACCGGATTCCTTACCAATGGCTGGATGTAGAATTAAATGCAGAGGCTCAGCTGATGGCTGATTCTGTGCAGTCGGATTCAAAGCAGCTGCCGATTGTGTTCTTCCCGGATGGGGAAGTCATGATGAATCCCGATTTTCAGCAGTTGGCTAAAAAGGTTGGGTTAAATACAGAGGCTTCTGCCCCATTTTATGATTTTATTATCATTGGCGGTGGTCCGGCGGGTTTGGGTGCGGCGGTGTATGGGGCATCTGAGGGGTTGAAAACCCTGCTGATCGAAAAAGAGGCTACCGGAGGCCAGGCGGGTACGAGCTCGCGTATTGAAAATTACCTGGGATTCCCCAAGGGGATCAGTGGATCGGACCTGGCCAAACGGGCCACCGATCAGTCGGTTCGTTTGGGCTGCGAGATCCTGACCGCCATGGAAGTAGAAAAAGTGAAGCTGGACGACCCGTATAAGATCGTGTGCCTGAAAGGCGGGCAAGAAATTACAACCAAAGCGTTATTGATTGCTACCGGGGTTACGCTGCGAGAACTAGAGGTACCCGGAATGAAACGATTAACCGGGGCTGGGATTTACTATGGTGCTGCATTGACTGAGGCTGCAAATTACAAGGACAAACATGTATTTGTGGTCGGTGGGGCAAATTCAGCCGGACAAGGAGCGATGTATTTTGCCCGGTATTCCAGCAAGGTGACGATGCTGGTGCGGGGCAGTTCCTTGACCAATAGCATGTCACAATACCTGATCGATCAAATCGCCTCACAGGAGAATATCGAGGTGCTGACCAATACAGAAGTTGCGGAAGTACTTGGGAAAGATCGGCTGGAAGAGATCACCTATTTTAATAATGAGAGCGGCGAAACCACAACCGTTCCGGCAGCCGCGATGTATATCTTTATTGGTGCCGTACCTCACACAGAAATGATTGCCGATGTGGTGGCCTGTAACCATACCGGATTTATCCCAACAGGCACGGATATTTTGGAAAATGAACAAATCATGAAAACCTGGAAATTAAAACGTAATCCATTCCTGCTGGAAACCAACGTCCCGGGAATCTTTGCTGCCGGAGATGTTCGGCAGGGTGCTGTCCGACGAGTGGCATCTGCAGTGGGTTATGGGGCTATTGCGGTAAGCCAGGTTCACCAATACCTGAAGACGGTCTGATGAGAGAGCACGATTTTCTGAACCAAATCTCCCTGTTCCAAGGGATGTCACACGAAGATCTTCACTTCATTGCCGAGTCGGTGGAGACTGTTTCGATTGGTAAGGGAGAAATTCTTTTCCATGAAGGCGACCATGCTAACCGGGCTTATTTTGTAAAAGAAGGCGAGGTTGAGGTCCTCAAGGAATCAAGTGGGAGAGAGATATTGCTGGCCGTGAGGGGGGCGGGTTCGGTGATCGGTGAAATGGCATTGCTTCAGTCGGCACCGCGTTCAGCGACCGTTCGGGCGCGTGCAGCAACAGTTTTCTATGCGATAGGTAAAGCTGACTTCGATCGTTTGCTGCATTCCAGTCCCTCCGCGATGCAATCTCTCTTTCAGACGATGCTGGATCGTTTGAAATCGGACCAGGTTTCTTTACGGCAGAGTGAAAAAATGGCCCAGTTGGGAACCCTCACTGCCGGCGTCGCCCATGAATTGAATAATCCTGCAGCGGCAGTCAAAAGAAGTTCCGAACAATTGGTCGGTGCCATCCGGTCTCTCGATGCTGCTTACGTGCACATCTGCCGATTGGGCTTTGATGAAGACCAATGGACCGAACTGAATCAGTTGGCGGAGAAAGCTTATCAGAGTGCATCTGTGCCATTGGAATTGGATGCGTTGACACGGAGTGACCGGGAGAGCCAGATTGAGGAGTGGTTGGAAGATCATGAGGTGGAAAACTCATGGATGATCGCGCCTAATCTGGTCAACCTCAATTTTGGCGAAAAGGAACTTGCAACGCTTGCTGCCAAGTTTGCTGACGAGAGATTGATGTGCATCATTGAATGGCTGGATGCTACTTTTACAGTTTATAGTTTGCTGAATGAACTGGCCCTCGGTTCTGGACGAATATTCGGGATCGTAAAATCGTTAAAATCCTATGCCTACCTTGACCAAGCGCCTGTTCAGTCTGTGGACGTATGTGAAGGGCTGGATGATACGCTCACTATCTTACACAGTAAACTAAAGACCAATATAAATGTGAAAAAAGAGTATGCTTCTGACCTTCCTGAAATCATGGGGTATGGCAGCGAGCTGAATCAGGTTTGGACAAATATCCTTGACAATGCTATTGATGCATTAAGTGAGCAGGATGGAGCACAGATCCTCATCAGGACAAGACAAGAAAGCGATTGGATTGTAGTTGAGATCGAGGACAATGGGCCAGGAATCCCTGAGGAAGTTCGATCCAATATCTTTGACGCCTTTTTTACAACCAAAGGGCCTGGCAAAGGTACCGGATTGGGACTGAACATCTCCTATAACATTGTGGTGCAAAAGCACCGCGGTGATATCAAAGTGGATTCTGAACCAGGGCGCACGACATTTCAGGTCTGGCTGCCGATAAACTTTGAGGGGTAGGGAATGGCCCATCCGAAACCGGTTTTTTAAAGATTGCAGATCAGCTTGGATTGANNTGGGGGTGTGAGGATTGTCTGAAAATGGGAGATGAATGGGTCAACCTGCGATTATGTTTGACCTGTGGATATGTTGGCTGCTGCGATAACTCAAAAAATAAACACGCTACCGGTCATTTTCATTCCACCAAGCACCCTGTAATCGTTTCTTATCAGCCAGAGGAGCGGTGGCTCTGGTGTTATGTTGACCAAACCATGATTGAGGTTTAAAGCCTTGATCGGATCACATGCCTTGCTTGGCAAGGTGTGCCTAGGTATCAAATAATCCAGAAACACTTAAGTATCTTTGCCCGGTGTCGGGGGTGACGACAACGATCATTTTGCCTGTATTTTCTGGCCGGGCTGCAATCCGGTTGGCGGCATAAACCGCAGCCCCGGAAGAAATGCCAGCCAGAATGCCTTCCTTTTTTGCCAGGTTCCGGCAGGTTTCAAAGGCCTGATCTTCGTTGACTAAAAAAATCTCATCCAAAATCTCTTTATCCAAAGTCTCTGGAATAAACCCGGGTGACGTGCCCATGATGCGGTGAGGTTTGAATATACCTTTTGAAATGAATGGGGATTCCTCCGGTTCCACAGCGACCAGTTGAACGGTGGGTTTGTGTTCTTTGAGAAAGCGACCTGCGCCGCAAATTGTGCCCCCGGTGCCTAAAGCGGCTACCAGAATATCGATGTTGCCTTCGGATTGCGACCAGAGCTCAGGACCAGTTGTCTGGTAGTGTGCGCCGGGATTCGAAGGGTTGATATGCTGCCCGACGTAAAAGTATTCCGGGTGCGTTTCTAGAATGTCTTTCAAGCGCTTTTTGGCACCAGCGGTTCCCTCTGCTGCCGGGGTTAGCACCAACTCAGCCCCATACGCCTTGAGGATCTGGCGCCGCTCCANNCTTCTGCATCCTGAATGATCTGCAAGACAGGCCGGTCTTTGACACTCATGGGATTCATAAATTCGCATTTTGCATAGATTTGGAAGCCTGGAGCAAGCCGCTCCAATTTCAATAAGGGGGTGTTCCCTATAAGATCAATCAAGGAATTGGCGTATTGCATTTTTTCTCCCTACAACGAAATCTAATAAGTCGATTAATATGAACCAGCATGGTTCTTGGGGTATTTTAACCCAGTTGCTTAATAATGAAATAGGTGCGTATTTACGCACCTATCCAGTCATTGGTAATATGTTTTTTTAATCAGGCAAACGATATGAGCTAAGGACCTTCATGTAATTTGCGCGTTCGAAAGTTGCAGGGTCAGCGACGGCTTTTTGGCTCATACTGCCCTGCATCTGTTCAATTGACTCGTATTCGTGTTCTTCCATCCACATCTGGGCAGATTCGAGCATTTCGGATGCCCGGGAAATACCTTTGCGTAAAAATTCTGATGCGACCATGGTGACCTTGCTGCCTGCCATCATGGCTTTCAAAATATCCATACCCGATTGAACGCCAGTTGTGAGGGCAAAATCAATATTAATGCGACCATACATGATGGCAATCCAGCGGAGGGGAAGCAGCATTTCTGAACTGTGGCTTAACTTAAGCGATGGAACGACCTCCAGCTCATCCAGATCAAAATCAGGTTGGTAGAAACGATTGAAGAGCACCACACCTTTGGCCCCTGACTTGGAGACCTGGTTGACGAAGTAGGGAATGGAGGTGAAAAATGGGCTGAGCTTTACTGCGACAGGTATCTCGACAGCCATGCAGACATTCTGGATCAGATCCAGGTAATGTTCCTCAACTGAAAGGGTGCTCTCGTCCGGGTCTGTGGGCAGGTAGTAGACGTTCAATTCGAGGGCNNAATGATCGAGTGCGAGGCTTTCTTTGGTTATCTGCTCCTCGAACAGAGAGTACATTACGACTGCGGAAACTCCAGCGCGTTCCAGCTTTTGAACATTTTCAACACTCTCAGAAAGAGGGGATGCAGAAGCTACCAAAGGATTCTTGAGATCCAAGCCAAGGTATCGGGTATTTAGAAGGGGCATAATTTCCTCCGGAAATTGATTTGTAAACCAGCAAAGCTATGGCCTTGAAGTCAAACCGGTGATCAAGGCCATAGCTTTTAAATGTCATTCAGCAGATTCTTCTTTCCCGTTCTTCGGGAGGTAGACCATTTCGGCCATCTGTCTGTAAAGATCCCAGCGACCTTCAATATCATGTTCAGCGCGATCCATAAGCTCTTCGGCACGCTGCGGGTCTGTTTTTAGCAGGACCCGGAAGCGGTTTTCGTTGAGGGCATATTGATCCCATGAAATGGAGGGTTTGCGTGAGTCAATTTTCAAGGGATTCTTACCCTCCCAGGCGAGCCTTGGGTCAAATCGGAAGAGCGGCCATGCCCCAGCTTTTACGGCAAGATCTTGCTGCTCCAGTCCTTTTTGCATATCGATGCCATGAGCGATGCAATGGCTGTAGGCGATGATCAGCGATGGCCCGTGCCACGCCGCCGCCTCCTGGAAGGTGCGCACCGTCTGCACCGGGTTGGCGCCCATCGCCACCTGCGCGACGTAGACGTTGCCGTAGGCCATCGCGATCATCCCCAGGTCCTTCTTGCCCGAGGGCTTGCCGGCAGCGGCGAACTTGGCCACCGCGCCGCGCGGCGTCGACTTGGAGGCCTGGCCGCCGGTGTTGCTGTAGACCTCGGTGTCGAGCACCAGGATGTTGACGTTGCGGCCCGAGGCGAGCACGTGGTCGAGGCCGC
>DNGN01000281.1 GCA_003486225.1 Chloroflexota bacterium | reverse complement strand
CATAACCGATACTCAGCGCAAAGACTTGCCCAGACTGTGCAAGATTACTTCCCTGGCCAAACCCTGGTGCTGGTTTTTGGTGCCTCAGAAGATAAGGATATTGCCGGTATGTTCGCCGAACTTTTGCCGCATAGCGCACATATGCTGCTCATGCGCGCCGGGCACCCCAGGGCAGCAGCGGTTGAACACCTCGTGGAATTGGCCGCGGGGTACGATTGCCAGATCACCATCTTAAACCAATCCGAAGGCTCTTATGAACTGGCTCGACAGTTTGCAGGACCAGAGGGAGTGATCCTTGTAACCGGGAGCCTCTATCTGGTGGGGGAAATCCGCACGCTTTGGTGTCAAAAATAGGCAAAGCTGGGTATAATTACTGAACTTAACTCTGGAGAGAACTTGCATGAATGATCACGATTGGTATTCTCAGATAGAAGGCGCTCTTGACACTGAAGAACTGCATCAGAGGGCTGAACTCTTGGAGAATATCCCTGATATTGACCCAAATGAAGATGGGATAATTTTTTGCCCCTTGCTGCCGCTGCGCGAGGTGATTGTATTCCCGCATATGGTTGTGCCCCTCCCGGTAGGCCGCTCGACCACCATCCTGGCAATTGAGGCCGCGAATGCTCAAAACCAGATGATGATCGCGGTTCCCCAGCGCAACCCGCGCAAACATTCGGTCCAGAAAAAAGACTTTTTATCGGTTGGGGTGGCGGTAGCAGTCACCGACCTGTTCTCTACCGAGCACAGCGATAACTTGATCATGGTGCAGGGCAGATATCGGGTTGAATTGATCGAAATCGTCAAAGAGAACTCGATCTTATATGCCAAAGCCCGGGTGGTAGAGGAACACATCCGCCCGACCCAGGAAGAGACTGCTTTGATGCGCAACCTGATGCGCATGTTTGGTCGCTATGCCGAATTGACGGGTGCCATCCCAGATGAAGCCATGAATTACCTGCTGGATATTGAGGAGCCGGGCTGGCTGGCCGATATGCTGGCCAATTCGTTTTCTGTCCATCTGGAAGACCGCCATGCTTTGCTGCTCAGTCTGAACCCTAGCGACCGGCTTCAGCAAGTCAATACCTTGTTGATGCGTGAACTCGGGGTGTTAGAGCTGGAAGAAGAACTGCATTCCAAAGTGCAGGATGAAGTAGACCGCAACCAGCGTGAGAATTACCTGCGTGAGCAGATGAGGGTTATCCAGCGCGAACTGGGCGAACAGGACCCGTGGAGCAAAGAGCTTCAGGAACTGCATGCCCGCATCAAGAATGCAAACTTGCCGGAAGAAGTCGAGACCGCGGCGCAGAAGGAATTCGAACGCCTTTACCAGATGCCGCCAATGTCTCCGGAAGTAGGTGTCATCCGCACCTACATTGATTGGCTGCTCGACCTGCCGTGGTCGGAAACCACCGAAGATAACTTGGATGTGCAAAATGCCGCAGAAGTTTTGGATAAGAACCACTTTGGCCTGGAAAAAGCCAAAGACCGCATCCTGGAATCCATCGCGGTGCGCAGCTTGAAGCCGAAACGCTCTCGCCAGCCGATCCTGTGTTTCATCGGCCCGCCCGGAACCGGGAAAACCACCCTGGGTAAGTCCATTGCTGAGGCCCTGGGTCGCAAGTTTGTGCGCGTCTCTTTGGGTGGCGTGCGCGATGAGGCTGAAATGCGCGGCCACCGGCGTACCTATATCGGAGCCCTGCCAGGCAGGATCATCCAAACCATGAAGCGTGCCGGTACGATCAACCCGCTGTTTATCCTGGACGAAGTGGATAAACTGGGGATCGGCTACCGTGGGGACCCGGCAGCGGCTTTGCTGGAAGTGCTTGACCCGGAACAGAACGAGGAATTTTCCGACCACTATCTGGAGATCCCGTACGATCTGTCCCAGGTGCTGTTCATTACCACAGCAAACCATCGCGGGGATATCCCCTGGGCTCTGTTAGACCGCATGGAAGTGGTTGAGTTCCCCGGTTATATCGAAGAAGAAAAATTGGAGATTGCCAAGAAATTCCTGATCCAGCGCCAGGTGGACGAAGCAGGACTGGAAGAGGGCGAGCTTGCCTTTCCCGACAAAACCTTACGCCGGATTATTAATGAATATACCTATGAGGCAGGTGTGCGCAACCTTGAACGCGAGATCGGGCGGGTTTGCCGCAAAGTGGCTCGCTTGAAAGCCGAAGGCAAGAATTACCCCCGCCGGATTATTGACACTGCCCTGGAAAAATATCTTGGGCCACCGGAATTTTCTACCACCGATGCCGAAGTTGAGGATGAGATTGGGGTGGCAACCAGCATCGCCTGGACCATGGCGGGTGGTGATATTATGCCGATTGAGGTCGCTCTGACCATGGGCAAAGGCGGCATGCAGATCACCGGACAGATTGGTGAGGTGATGCAGGAATCGGCCCAGGCGGCCATGACCTACCTCAAGTCAAAAACCAAGGTTTTGGAAATAGATCCTGAGATCTTTGAAAATATTGATGTGCACATCCATGTGCCCGAAGGGTCGATCCCGAAGGATGGNNCGCAAGGATGTCTGCATGACAGGCGAGATCACCCTGAGGGGGCGCGTGCTGCCGATCGGCGGCGTTCGTAATAAAGTTCTGGCCGCTCAACGAAACGGTCTGAAAACGGTTATTTTGCCTGAAAAGAACCGCAAAGACCTGGTCGACGTGCCTAAAAAAGCGCTGGCGGATCTGAACATTGTGTTTGTTTCACACATGGATGAAGTGCTGAAGATAGCCCTGCTGCCCAAGCCCATCAAACCGAAGAAAGAAAAGAAAGAGAAAAAAGCAGAAAAACCTGCTGAAAAGGCTGGAGAAAAAACTGCACCCATCAGCCCGGCTAAGACCGGACCGGATGAAAACAAACCACCGGTTCAACCAGGGGTGTGATACGGCCCGAAACAAATTCTAAACGCTGGAGCAAGAGAGCTTGCTCCAGCGTTTTTTTATGCGGTGCGATGGGTGGCCTAAAGTGAAATAACCCCGCTGTGTAGCTAAAAAGAATAACTTGCCAGGGTGTCCGAACCGGGTATAATAGCCTTCGCCTGACCGGAAGAGATCGGAAAGGCATTCGGAGAGGTGCCAGAGTGGACGAATGGGGCGGTCTCGAAAACCNNGTCCCTTTTTTGTTCACCAAAGACAACTTGTTTTATTCCGGAGAGATATATGCCTGAAATCCAAAATCAAATTTATCAATGGATTAATGCGATTGATGCAGTGGTAATCGAGAAAATTGTTGCCACCTTGCTTCTTGTACTTGGTTCTTGGTTTTTGTTAATCGTAACCCAGAAGCTTGTTGATCGAAGCAAGCTGGAATATGCCCACCAATTCCGCATTAAAAAGACGGCCGGCAGGATCCATAAGGTGTTGCTGGTGATTGTGCTGTTGCAAATCTGGTTTGTTGCGATTGAATCTTATTTGACCTATCTTGGACTTCTTTCTGCCGGGATTGCGGTAGCCCTGAAGGATCCGATCGCCAACTTTTTTGCCTGGATTATTATCTTGTGGCGGCGCCCCTTTGAAATAGGAGACCGGATTGAGGTGTCGGGGGTTATTGGAGATGTGGTCGACTTGCGTCTTTTCTCCTTTGCTTTAATGGAAGTAGGAAACTGGGTTCACGCTGACCAATCTACCGGGCGGGTGGTCCATCTGCCCAACAGCAGGGTGTTCACGGAATCGATCGCTAACTATGCCAAGGGGATCGGGTGCATCTGGAATGAAATCCCGGTGACGATCACCTTTGGCAGCAACTGGAAAAAAGCAAAGGGGATCCTGGGCGAGATTGTTAATCAATATGCGAAGGAAAACCCATGCAAGCCTGTGGAAGAAAAGGATCGCAAACACCTTGTTTTTACTCCGACCACAACCCCGATTGTATATACCAGCGCCAGGGAGTATGGGATCTTACTTACCATGCGGTACATGTGTGTTCCTCAGGAACGGAGAGGTAGCAATCAGGTGATCTGGGAAGCGGTGTTAACCCAGTTTGCCGAACATGCAGATATTCAACTGGCCTACCCGACCCAGAGCATTCTGGTTTCACATGATTGACTTGTTAGGTGATGGATTTATGACATCATTTTGATGCTTCTTGTGATGTCCCGCTGAAGGTATGAATTAAGAAACAAATGACAAATAAATTTCAACCAGCAGAAATTTTTATTTGAGGATCCTTTGATTGGGTTCCAATGGGTTTTCTAAATAAATCAAAATCAATCCCCTTGGTTGATGTGTTTTTCTGGGCGATTCGCTATTAAATTCATACCCTTTTTGGACATATTGCCCTCTGTTGTAANNCAGGATCAAAAATCTTATCTTCAAGGTCCTGCTCTCTGCCCCAGTTACGTTGCCTGTTCTCAGAAGGGGGGAATGTTGTTCTAGAAATTGGGATGAATTAAAGAATTGATGCAATTCGAACAACCCCGAATTAATTCGGGGTTAACCAAAATTTTCTCAGAAATGGATTAAAATGTCTTTATCATTCTTTAAAAATAATCTTCAGCATTCATAAGGAAAGCGAATATGCAGCGATCATCAGATCAAAAGAAACCTTTGGCGGGGATGAAAGGCTTTACCCTGGTGTGGATCGGGCAGATTGTTTCTGTCCTGGCGTCCAATATGACGGGGTTTGCCCTGACCTTATGGGTGTATGAACAAACTGAGAGCGCCACCGCCCTGGCGATGATGCAGGTCGCTTTCATCACCCCCTTCTTGCTGATCTCACCGCTGGCTGGCGTGTGGGTCGACCGCTACAANNTACATCGTGATGGTGATTTTGGGTTTGGGCAATACCTTCCAATGGCCAGCCTATTCGGCGGCAATCACCACCATGGTGCCCAAAGAGCAGTACGGCCGCGCAAACGGCATGATGTCTTTAATCGAAGCCGGGCCGGCGGTCTTTTCCCCGCTGCTAGCGGGAGCTTTGTTACCCTTCATTGGCCTGACCGGTATCCTGATCATCGATCTGACGACCTTTGGCATAGCAATCCTGTCGCTATTGATCGTCTTCATCCCCCAGCCAGAAAAAACGGTGGAAGGGGCACAGGGAGAAGGCAATCTCTGGCAGGAATCGATATTTGGGTTCAAGTATATTTTTCAGCGGCCTAGCCTGCTGGGTTTACAATTGATCTTCCTGTTTGGAAATTTATTCTTTGGGATTGCCTTCACAGTTATGGCCCCGATGATCCTGGCCCGGACAGATATGAACGAATTGATCTTCGGAACCGTTCAATCTGTGATGGCAATTGGCGGTGTAGCTGGAGGGGTCATCATGANNGGGACATTGGCTGACTACGTGCTGGAACCGGCCATGACCACCCAGTCAACATTGACCAGTATGTTCGGGGGCCTGGTGGGCACTGGTGCAGGTTCAGGCATGGGCTTGCTGATGGTTTTTGGTATGGGGAGCGCTGCTTTGGTAGGTTTTTCCGGGTATCTTGTTCCGGCCATCCGCAATGCCGAAGATCTGCTGCCCGATCACGACCAGCTTGAGAAAGTCAAGGACGGGGAAGTTGAGCCAGGGGAAGAGCATGCTGTGCAATCTGAGAGAGACATTCCGAGCACCAGCCTGGCAGAAGATTGAGCTTCGACAGGTGATATTCATTTTTCGCCAATTTTTCTAAACTCAGCTAAAATCTCCTGGCTTGGCGGGACGAGATTTGTAGAACAAATGTTTGACAAACAAGATCTAATTTGTTAATATTATTGCAGGCTGAGTTGAATTTCTGGCAATCCGGAAATCCTGGTTGCATGAGCCAATTCCTTGAAAAACTCTAATCATTGGCAGATTTTTATTCAGAGACTGATTGAGGCGTATCCATGACCAACCCTATCCACCGCGATGATTTCACCAACGCTCTGCTTTTATTGCTGGATGAGACCTTTGATCAAGAGCATGGTATTTACCTGGACAAAGGCACTTCCATGTTCGCGACTCTGGATGCCATTTCTGCTGAGGAAGCCTCCTTGCCAATCGGCAGGGGATGTGCTTCGATTGCTGCGCAGGTTAAGCATGTGGCGTTTTACCTGGAAGTGATGGAAAATTATTTTCGCACTCCAGGACACCCTGAAGCGGATTGGGATCTAGTTTGGCAAACGACGAAAGAGGTAGCACCTGCACAATGGGAAGGCATGAAATCAGAGCTGCGGCAAAATTATGTGCGCATCAAAGCGCTGATTGAACACACACCGGCCTGGACCAGCGAAAGGCCGATTGCGGAAATCATCAGTGTGGTCGTGCACACAGCTTATCATTTGGGAGAGATCCGGCAGGCACTGTGTATGATCAACGAATAACAGGTTTTTTTAGATAAGGAGAAAAATTATGAGTAAGGTTCGAGTTCTTGTTGGTACCCGTAAAGGTGCGTTCATCCTGACCTCAGATGCCAGNNTCGGATGATGGCGGAAAGACCTGGCAGCCGGTTGGAAATGAATTTCTCTATTCGGGCGGTCCTGGCACTCATCAGGATTTTAATGGCACCCAGCAGCCGTGGAAGTTCACTCGGGTCTGGTATATAGAGCCGTCGCCAAACGATCCTGACCTGCTATATGCCGGGGTGGAGGATGCGGCCATCTTTCGCTCGCGCGATGGCGGCAAAACCTGGCAAGAGCTGCCGGCTTTGAGAAATGCCAAGGGTCATCTGTGGCAGCCCGGTGCAGGCGGTCTGTGCCTGCACAAGATCCTGCTTGACCCCTCCAACCCAGACCGGATCTTCACTGCCATCTCAGCGGCAGGTGTTTTCCGCAGCGATGACGGTGGAGAAAGCTGGATACCTGTGACCAATGGGCTGGTGTCAGCCTATGAGTTGCCGGAAGAAAAGGCGGACGTGGGTCACTGTGTACACAATATTGCCATGCACCCCAACAACCCGCAGGTGCTGTTCATGCAAAAGCATTGGGATGTGATGCGCACAGACAACGCCGGGGGACTCTGGTATGAGGTCAGCGGCAATTTGCCATCTGACTTCGGCTTCCCGATTGTTGTGCATCCCCACGAGCCGGAAACCATTTACGTGGTCCCGATCAAGAGCGACTCGGAGCATTACCCGCCGGAGGGCAAACTGCGTGTCTACCGTAGCCGGACTGGCGGGAATGACTGGGAAGCGCTGACCAACGGGCTGCCGCAGGAAAACTGCTATGTCAACATCCTGCGCAGCGCTATGACAGCTGACAGGCTGGACCCGGCCGGGATCTATTTCGGCACCACCGGCGGGCAGGTGTTTGCATCGGCCGATTCCGGAGACAACTGGCACCCCATAGTACAGAACCTGCCGGCAGTATTGTCGGTTGAAGTCCAGGTACTGTGATGATCCGGGTCATTCTGCCGACCCATCTCTGGCGGTTGGCAAATACCCAGCGTGAAATTGTGCTGGAAGTAGATGATCCTGCGACGATCGGCTCAGTGCTGGATGTTCTGGAAGATCGCTACCCGATGCTGCGCGGAACAGTGCGGGACCATTCCAGTAAGGAACGCCGGGCTTTTATCCGCTTTTTTATCTGCGGGGAGGACTGGTCGCATGAGCCGCAGGGAACCCACTTGCCTGAAAAGATCGTTTCGGGCGAAGAGCCATTCCGGATCGTGGGGGCGATGGCAGGAGGCTAGACGATCTCTGCCTGAAAAGGAGATATCCATGTGCAGAAATATCAGGACACTCTATAATTACGAACCCCCAGCCAGTGAGCAGGAGATCCGCGAGGCTGCCCTGCAGTTCGTCAGGAAGATCAGTGGTTTTACCAAGCCATCCCAGGTTAATGAGGCTGCCTTCGCGGCTGCGGTGGAGGCAGTTGCGGCTGCCTCGGCTGAACTGCTTAATTCGCTGGAGACCAAGGCTGCGCCGAAGAACCGGGCGGAAGAGATTGCCAAGGCGCGGGCACGCTCAGCGCAGCGCTTTTCGGGGTGATTGTCTGTGTCAAACCGGTTTTGGATCGCGATCAGATCTCTCCATAATCGTTGATCTGAGCATTTCTCCAAAATAGAGGGGTATTCGGGTAAAATAACTCTATATTTAAATAGAAGAAAGGCATTCGTAATGAGAGAACGCAAAGAGAAGGATTCGTTAGGTGTGGTCAGCGTGCCTGAAGAGGCTTTATGGGGTGCGCAAACCCAGCGGGCTGTGGAAAACTTCCCGGTTTCCGGGCTGAAGCCCTGGGGGGCGTTTGTCTGGGCGATGGCGATGGTCAAACGGGCCGCCGCGGAAGTTAACGGACGGCTGGGTCTCTTGGATGCTGAGAAAGCCGGGGCGATAGCACAGGCAGCGGATGAGGTGCTGTCTGGCAAGTGGGACTCGCAATTTGTAGTCGATCCCTTCCAGGCGGGCGCAGGCACCAGCCACAATATGAATACCAATGAGGTGATTGCAAACCGGGCCACCCAATTGCTGGGTGGGGAACCTGGTGAATACCTGGTGAATCCCAACGATCACGTCAACATGGCGCAGTCCACCAACGACACCATCCCAACCGCAATCCGCCTGGGAGTGCTCTGGCGGCTGGAGGAACTCCTTTCGGTGGTGGATGGGCTGGCGGATGCATTGGATAAGAAGGCCAAAGAATTTGACCCGATCGTCAAATCCGGGCGCACGCACCTGCAGGATGCTGTGCCCGTGCGCATGGGGCAGGAATTTGGCGCGTATGCGCTGGCAGTACACCGGGATGGCGAGCGCATTCGACGTGCTGCCGAAGGTGTGCGACGCCTGGGGATTGGAGGGACAGCCACCGGTAGCGGTTTGAACGCTCACCCGGAGTATCATGCCCGGATGGTGGAAACCATCCAGCGAATTGCTGGCTTCAAGGTTTATCCATCTGACAATCTGTTCGAGAGCATGCAGTCGATGGCCGACCTGGCAGATTTTTCGGCTGCTTTGCGCACTCTGGCGCTGACCATGACCCGCATTGCGAATGATTTCCGGTTGCTGTCTTCTGGTCCTTCGACCGGACTGGATGAGATCCGCTTGCCGGCTGTCCAGCCAGGTTCGAGCATCATGCCGGGGAAGGTCAACCCGGTGCTGGCTGAAATGACCAATATGGCCATGTACCATGTCATTGGCTGTGACACGACTGTCGCGTTGGCTTCGCAGGCAGGGCAGTTGGAGCTTAACGTAATGATGCCGATCATGGCCCACAACTTGTTCGAGATGATGCAGGTCATGATTGGGGCATTGAAAGCCTTCACGGAGAAGTGCGTGGTTGGGATTGAAGCCAACCGGGCGCAAGCCGAAGGCTGGCTGGAGAAGAATGCTATCATCGTCACAGCGCTCAACCCGGTGATTGGCTACCAGGTCGGTGCCGCCCTGGTCAAGGAGTCCCTGGCAAAGGGCACAGGCATTCGAGAGCTGGCACTTGCCAAAGCACAGGCAGGTGAGCTGGTTCATGTGCGTGAAGACCGCCCGGTGAGTGTGGCTGAAATCGAATCCGCCCTGAGCGATCTGCGCAAGCTCACGGAAGGCGGGATTGTGAAGTGACCGGTTTGGGGATAATTTCCAGCCCCTAAATTTCGATTAACCGCGGAATTTGTGAGAAGGATAGGAAAAGGTTGTCGGTAATCCGCATAGCGCGGTTTACCCCGGTTTTTTATCAACACTCGACCGGTATGGCTACCAATTATCGTCTCCGATTAAATAAAAACGATCCCCGCCCAAGAGCGGGGATCGTCTGTATATTCAATTGTAGACGTTATACTTCTTCCAGCAGCATGCCATCCAAGACAATCTCTAAAGCCATGGTATGGCTGCATCGTCCTCGTCCAATGAAATATTCGCAGTCACATTGCCAGGTGCCGTCTTGATAGGATACTTGATGAGGGTTATTCTTGCCATCAATTTCAACTGCAAAGCTCTTAAATTTGAACCTGCCGCGTTCCTCAGCGTATAACTTGGCTTTCTGGTACTTGCGAATCATTCCGTTGTCCATTTTTTAGGTCTCCTTTTTATGTATAAAAAAAACACGCTTTTTATCCGCGTGTTTTTAGACTTGCTGATGAGCTTTATTTGGTTGTGCTACTGGTACTCGCATAGTGAGTGCACCTCCAAGATTACCAATAGTATAGTCGCAGTTGATTGGATAGTCAACCAGCAATATTTTTACCCTCTTTTGAAAGGTTTAACCGCTTTAAGGATCAGAAAGTCCGTCCCCTCAGCATAAGCACGACCATCAAACTCTCCATCTGTGTGAATTCTGAAACCCTGTGCTTGCATCTCCTGGATATAGCTTTCGGCAGGCTCCAGGACATGGCTGGTTTGGTGGGTGGTGCGCTGCACCTGACCATCTGGCAGGAGATGGTCGTAATGCCAATGGATGGTCACNNAAAAATTCTTCAGGTCCAGCTTCCTCACTGTCACCCATCTGGATCAGGTCCAGGGGGTTGGGAAGACTGGTACAAAATACGCCGCCTTCCAATAGATGGTGATCTATGCACTGTAAGGCGGCTTTTCGTTGGGCAGTGGATAGGGTGCTGTAGGTATTGCATGCCAGCAGGATAAGGGGAAACTTCATATCGAGGTGGAAATTCGTCAGGTCCGCCGCAAAAACCGGTGCGGCAGGGTTGTGCTGTTTGAGGTAGCACAGCATTCGCAGGTCATTATCCAGCCCGAAAATTTGAAAGCCTTCCTGTGCCAGAATAGTTAAGATTCGACCGGTTCCGCAGCCCAACTCCAGGATAGGGCCGTTTGCCTGATCGGCCAAAGTAAGCCAATAGGGTAGATCTTCGAGGTAGTTCTGATGGTGGGCATGATATAATTCTGGTCTCATATATTTTTAATCCAATTCGCAATATTGATTATAAAACACATTTTTATTGTTGGATTTGCGCCTGAAGATTAACCTAAGATTAATTGCCCTATTGACCTAGCCTCCTGTCTATTGTAGAATGTTGTATTAATCCCTATTTTATTAATAGCTACCAGTTGAAGGCAAGTTCTTATACACACTTGAATCTGCATGTGTCCAAGTCGAAAGGAGAAAATTATTGAGCAAATGTAACAAAATAAGAATGGTGTTTTTTGTTGGAGAAGACAAACTTTACAAAACATTACTGGAGGAGTAATAATTATGAAGGTTAAAAAATTTGCCCTTTTGGCAATTCTGCTTGTAGCTGTATTGGTTCTCTCTGCATGTGGCAGCAGCACTGATACTGCAAATACCGGCAATTCCGGAAATACCGGCAATACCGGCAATACAGGAAACGCTGGCGACACTGGCGATGCCGGTGATGCTGGTGATGCTGGTTTATGGAATGGTATGAGCATGGAAGAAATTCAAGCTGCTGGATACGTCGTGGTTGCCCCTGGTGACCCTGTCCGCATTGGCGCTTCCGTGGCCCTGACTGGCCCGATTCCGGAATTTGGTCTCGACATTTCCCAGTCCTACCAGCTGGCTGTTTCAGACCTGAATGCAGCTGGTGGTTTGATGGGACACGAATATCAACTGGATATTCAAGATGGCGCTTGCGATGGTGACGCTGCAACTGTGGTTGCTAACGGTTTTGCTGCCGACCCGACCATCCTGGCGGTTGCCGGTGGTACCTGCACCGGTGAGACCCTGGGCTTGCAGCCGATCCTGGCCGAAGCCCGCATCCCGCATGTCTCAGCCAGTGCAACCAACCCGGCCGTGACCAGCGAAGATTGCGATATCTGCAACCGTGTGGCCCTGAGTGACAAATTGCAGGCCGACGTGGATGCCGAATATGTTTTCAATACGCTTGGCTTGACCAAGGCTGCCGTAATGCACGACAATACTGACTACGGTCTTGGCGTAGCCACCCTGTTCCAGGATGCTTTCACGTTGCTGGGCGGTGAAGTGCTCAGCTTTGACGGCGTTCAGGTTGGTGATACAGATTATCGCCCCGTGCTGACCCAGGTTGCCACCAATGGCCCAGAGGTGATCTTCTTCGGTGGTTACTACCAGGAAGCCGCCCTGATCGTTTCTCAGATGCAGGAAACCGGTATGGAAGATGTCGTCTTCTTCAGTGATGATGGCGTTTATGGTACCGCTTTCGTTGATACTGCCGGGGACGTGAGTGAAGGCGTCTACGCCAGCTTCGTAGCTGGTGATGAGGTTGCAGACGCCAACGCAGCTTTCGACGCGGCTTACCAGGAAATGTGGGGCAGCCTGCCGGATGACCAGGGACCGTTCCATGCTCAGGCTTATGACTCTGTTCAGATGATTGCTGCCGCCTTGGCTTCCGTGGCCGAGACTGACGACAATGGCGAAGGTTACCTGTTCTTCGACCGTGAAGCAGTTATTGCTGCCGTGCGCGCAACAGCCAATCTGCAAGGTCTGGCTGGTGTGATGACCTGTTCAGCAATCGGTGACTGCGGCGCAGGTGGTATCCAGATCTTCCAGGTCCAGGACGGTGCTTTTGTCCAGGTTTCTGGTTTCGGTTTGGATTAGTTTCATTAGGATCATCGTTTGAATCACAAAGGTTGGGGCAGCAATGCCCCAACCTCATTTGTGTAAATTTAGCAGTACGAGGACCTTTAATGGAAACTGAAACAAAAAAAAATCAAACCTCTGTATTTTCCAACCTCTCCTCATTCCTAAAAGCCAACACCATCCGAACCTTTGGAATTATTGTAGTTCTTTTACTGATTTGGCGGATTGTGTATGTAGCCGGCGAAACCAATTACACCTTCCAGTATTGGATATCCCAATTAACTAATGGCTTGGTACTGGGGGGGGTATATGCCCTCATAGCCCTTGGTTATACCCTGGTTTACGGTATCCTGTTCATGATCAATTTTGCCCATGGAGAGGTGATGATGATGGGAGGATTTGCCGGGTATTTTGTGCTCCAGGGTATGACAGCATTAGGCTGGTCAAATGGCACAACTGCGCAATCTATTCTCTCTATTGTGATCATGATGCTTGTCGGGATGCTGGTGTCGGTGCTGACAGCGGTATTGCTGGAAAGATTGGCATACCGACCTCTGAGGACAGCACCGCGTTTGGTTCCCCTCATCAGTGCCATTGGAGCATCTTTCTTTTTGCAGTATTCAGCTCTGCGTATATTTGGCGCTACTCCGCACCCGTATAAGAAACCTGCGGTCATCAGCGGGATTTGGAAGATCGGGGAAAGTGGCATTGCCATCAGCTATACCGGGATTTTTATTTTTATCACCTCGATCGTGTTGATGCTGGCGCTGCGCCTGATCGTCAACCGCACCAAAATGGGGCGGGCAATGCGTTCAGTCGCTGAAGATAAAACCATCGCTACCCTGATGGGAGTGAATGTGGACCAGGTGATTGTCTTTACCTTCGTGCTGGGGGCAGCCTTAGCCGGGGCAGGCGGTGTCATGTTTGGTTTACATAACACCATCATGCGTTTTAATTCCGGCTTTATCCCTGGCCTGAAAGCCTTTACTGCGGCAGTGCTAGGCGGTATTGGCAATGTTACCGGGGCCATGTTTGGCGCTTTGCTGCTGGGGCTGCTGGAGGCGTTTGGGCCGAGTGCCCTGGGGATGCCGACGGAGTATAAAGACGTGATCGCTTTCTCGGTGCTGGTGCTGGTGCTGATCTTCCGCCCGACTGGTTTGATCGGTGAAGTTTTAAGTGAGAAAAAGGCCTAACCATGAATATTAAACAAGGATTTCGACAGGGTTTAGTCATTCTGGCAGTATTTTTCTATCTGGATCTCATCGGTCTTCCCTCATTTGTGGGCGAATCTGTCATGGTCTTTTTTGCCGTTATTGTAGGATTATTTGTACTGAGTTTTGTCCGTAAAGAAAATCAGGCAGAGCCGAAGAGTGTCTTTCAGGTGCTGATATACAGCCTGACGATTGGATTGGTCAGTGGCATCGGTTTTGCATTGGTGACATTCATCTTCGCCAGAATGCAAGCGCAGGGGATTAAAGTCAATGAAGTTTTCGCCGAGATCAAACCTGAGAGCACAGCCATCCTGACCGGAATGAGTGTGGCGGATATTCGCAGTGGTGCGTCGGTATTTCAGGGATTATTGAGGATGGTGCTGTACTTCGCCGGCGGCGGGTTGGTTGGTGGTTTACTCGCTCGTTTTATGAGCGGGCGTGGCTCCCTGCTGCAAAGCGATACCGGTGCGAAAGTTAAATCGTGGGGATCAACCGCACTTCCCTTTTTGTTCTATGTCATGTTTTTGATCAACCGATCTGTCCAGCTGCCTTTCTTCAGCACGGAGAGCCAGCGTGGCAATTTTGGCCTGGCGATCATCTTCCTGTTCATTGGGTCAGCCCTTTTCTCGCTGCGTGCTTCTAAACCCGGGCGCCAAAAGTTGGTGTTGGGGGTGGTGGTTGTGCTACTGGTGCTGATCCTGCCCCAACTGGCCAACCTGGTTCAGAATGCTGTTTTGGGCGCGGTGATGATCTTCATCGTGATGGGTATCGGGCTCAACATCGTGGTTGGTTATGCCGGGCTGCTCGACCTGGGTTATGTGGCCTTTTTTGCCGTGGGTGCATACACCTATGGCTTGCTCTCTTCTCCAGGGTCTTATGTTTTGGTTAATCTGCCCTGGTTTGATGGGATTAGTTTTTGGGTAGGGCTGCCGATTGCTTTCCTGATCGGTGCCTTTACCGGCGTGTTGTTAGGAGNNTTAGTGCTGAACTTACGTGATTACACTGGAGGGCCGGGAGGTGTGCTGAAGATCCCCGCACCGATTTTGTTTGGTCTTAACCTGGGAAACCCCAAAGGAATTTTGTACCTGGCGATGGGACTGGGGGTATTGGTGACGTTTATCACGCTGCGCATGCATGATTCTCGTTTGGGAAGAGCTTGGGTTGCCTTGCGAGAGGATGAGGATGTAGCCGAAGCCATGGGGATCAACCTGGTTTCCATAAAACTGCTGGCATTTGGATCTGGAGCGGCATTTGCCGCTTTGGGAGGTGCCCTTTATGCGTCCCGTCAGGTGAATATCTTCCCGGATAACTTCGCCCTTGATGTCTCGATCAATGTGCTTTCACTGATCATCATCGGCGGGATCGGCAGTATTGAGGGAGTGGTACTGGGTGCGATTGCCTTGATCGGCCTGCCAGAAATTCTGCGCAGTGTCAGTGAATTCCGCATCATTGCCTTTGGCGCTCTACTGGTCGTGATGATGATCATTCAGCCCGAAGGCTTTCTACCTTCCCAAAGAAGGGCGCGCGAGCTCCATGCTGGCGAGTTAAACAATCCAGTGATTGACACGGAAACGTAGGAGACGATCATGGCTGCGATATTAAAAGCTGAAAATGTAACCAAACGGTTTGGCGGGTTGGTTGCGGTCAATGATTTCAGTTTTGAGGTTAGGAAGGAATCAATCTCATCGATCATTGGCCCCAATGGCGCTGGAAAAACCACCTTCTTCAACTGCATCACGGGTTTTTATGAACCGGAAGAAGGTCACATTGAATTTAATGGCCATGAAATCCAGGGCTTACGAACCGATGAAATCACGCACAAGGGAATATCCCGGACATATCAAAATATTCGTCTCTTCGCCAATATGACAGCCCTGGAGAATATCCTGGTTGGGATGCACCCACGGCTAAAATCATTATGGTTTGAGTCGATCCTGGGGACCAAACGCTTCAAGGATGAAGAGAAAATGGCTTTGGACAAAGCCACTGAACTGCTGAAATTTGTTGGCCTTCAGGGCTTGGGAGACCAGGCAGCACGTAATTTGCCTTATGGTGCTCAGAGACGCTTGGAAATTGCCCGGGCACTGGCAAGTGACCCTAAATTGCTTTTATTGGATGAGCCAACCGCTGGCATGAACACCCAAGAAACTGCTGAGCTAACCCAATTCATCCGCGTACTGCGAGACGAGTTGGGAATCACGATTCTGCTTATCGAACATGATATGCGGGTGGTCATGGGAAGCTGTGAACAAATCACTGTTTTGGATTACGGTTCCAAAATTGCGGAAGGCAAAGCGGAAGAGATCCAGAAAAACCCCGAAGTGATTGAAGCATACCTCGGCCGAGGAGCAGCCAGTGGTCTGGAACTGAACGTACACTAACCTGGAGAAGAACAAAATGGCAATGCTTGAAGTAAACAATATTCATACCTACTACGGCAATATCCATGCCCTAAAAGGGGTGTCTCTCCAGGTTGAGCAAGGAGAGATTGTCACCCTGATTGGCGGTAACGGTGCGGGGAAAACAACCACCTTGAGAACTATCAATGGACTGCTGCGACCACGCGTCGGGTCCATCTTACTGAATGGAGAAGACCTCGGCCATATCCCTGCGCATCAGTTGGTTTCACACGGGATCTCGATGGTGCCTGAAGGGCGAGGCGTTTTTTCTCGCCTGACCGTTTATGAGAATCTTGAAATGGGGGCTTATTCCCGCTCGGATAAGGACGGAATTGCGAAAGATTTCGATCGAGTCTACACGCTCTTTCCGCGCCTGAAGGAGCGCAATAGTCAGGTGGCTGGCACCCTCTCTGGAGGCGAGCAGCAGATGCTGGCAACTGCCAGAGCGTTGATGTCCAAGCCTTCCCTTATTTTGATGGACGAACCCTCGATGGGCTTAGCCCCGATCCTGGTGGAAGGCATCTTTGATACCATTAAAGAGATCAACCAGGAAGGGACCACCGTGCTGCTGGTGGAGCAAAACGCGCTCATGGCCCTGCAAATTGCAGACCGCGGCTATGTGCTCCAGACGGGTGAGATCGTGCTTCACGATACCGCAGAAAACCTGCGCAAAAACCCAACCGTGCAGAAAGCGTATCTGGGGATCGATTAGCTGTAATCCACATTGGAACTAAAAAGGGACACGTGAGTTAATCAGTGTCCCTTTTTTCTTTAAGTATTGGGGGGGTATTTGCAGTGAGTTACTCGCTGTCGGGGTCAATCATCCCCGGTTGGATCACTTCGAGCAGTTCACCATGGAGGTTGATCCTGATCTTAAAACCCATCATACCCAGGTATGCCCGGCCTTCTTCAGGGATGCCGCTTTCCAGCATTTTGTCGATCTGCTGGTCAATATTCAGCAGTTGGTTTTCAAGGATGGCCTGGCTGAAGAGATCATCCTGCCCGAGCATGGTGGCGGCTTGCTTGCTGAGTTCATCTTCGTGGCCTTCGATCATGTTGGCCATGATCTCCAGCACAGCCCGGTCCACTTGTTCGGAGGGGATATGGCGGCGGAATCCAGCATCGTCTACCACGTACATGGCTTCCTCGCCAACAAAAACAGACTCAACCGGTCTTTCATATTCATCTACAATCAAACCTGAAAACATGTGTTTTTTTTGCGCCATAAATATCTCCTGGGTCGGTTTAATCATACCTTACAAGGAAGCCTAAGCGTATTAGAGCTTTATAAATTTGGCTGGTTTTAACAATCTGATTTAATAGAACCGCAGGCTGGCGATGATCTTGCATTGATCTGACCGAGAGGTCATGCCGGTCAGATCACGATGACGCGGGTTCCACCTGTTTCCGCATACTGCAGCTCGTTATAAGGCCGCATTTCGGGTGTGGTCCATAAGTATACCCAACGGGCATCTTGCGGAGCGAGGTTTACACAGCCATGGCTGCGTATCCGGCCAAACCCGTTATGCCAGTAAGCACCATGAAAGGCATGGGCCCGCTGGGTAAAATATGCAACCCAGGGCACGCCGGGAAGATCGTAGCTGCCAAAAGTGCGGTCCCAGGGCAGCATATGTTGAGATGCGCGCTTCAGCCCTACCAGGTAGCTGCCGGTAGGGGTCTGGTATTTGGGGTTTGTCAGGTAATCCCCGGTGGAAACCGGGGCATCAAAGACGGGTTTATCATATTCAAAGGCGGTCATGTGCTGGTCGGCCAGATTCACTTCAATCCGTTTTTCTTCCGGTGGCACATCCGGGGAGATTGGGGCGAGCTCCTCATAGGGGAAGATGCGCAATCGTTCGGCGCGCACCCAGCGTTCCCGTTCGGGGAATTTATCGTCCATCACCCGATACCAGGCTTTTCCTTCCTTATCTTCCACCAGTTTGTTTACCCAATGGGTTGAGCCATAGTAGTAGCGGTATAAGCGGGGGCTGTCTTCCGAGTGGGTGTCATAGGCATCCACAAATGGGACGCTCACTTCGGCCACTGAGCCGGTAAAACGGATTTCGTCTGTGGGTTCCTGGAATCGGATTTCCACGGGCTGAAGCCAGGATTTGTGGGCAAATCCGATATTGCCGACCTGGAACCATTTCTGCCCCAGGCGGTTGTTCTGCTCGCCATCAACCTCATCTACAATTGGCAGGACCATATCCTTCCAGAATTGGGTAACGACCTTGGCGGAAAGCGAAGGCTTCTCGAAGACCTGCATTGCACCATCCACGACGCGCGCCAACTGGCTGGCCGCGGCTGATGAAACCGAGGGTTCGGAAAGCAATGCAGCAGTTAATGTCAGCCCGCTAAATTTCAGAAAATCTCGCCGTGAGAAATGTTTCATAAGGGTTGGTTTATTCATCAATAATGAATGATAACCCAGGTTCCGACATTTGCAAGATCAAATACCCAACCGGCTTCCGATGTTCTCATATTGACACAGCCGTGGCTCATGGGGGTGCCAAAGTTATTGTGCCAGTAGGTGCCGTGGATGCCATAGCCTTCGTAAAAGTACATGGTGAATGGTACATCTGGCAGGTAATATCCCGGTCCTGCCATATTGGTGCTGAAGAGCTTGACATAGATTTGGTATTCTCCCACCACGGTGGGTGTGACCCAGGTTCCGGTGGATACGGTGAAGGATTTGAGGACTTTTTCCCCGCGATGGGCGATCAATTGTTGTGAGGAGAGATTCACTTCAATCCAAAACTCATCTCTTCCAATTTGAGAGGGCCTGGAGGTGAGGTTGCCGGCCGTATCCGGAGCGGGTGGGCGTTCGGTCGCCGTGGGTTCAGGGGTGGAAGTTGGAGTTGGGGTGGGGGTAAAGGTTGGGGTTGGGGTAGGCGTAAAGGTCGGAGTGGGGGTGGGCGTGAAGGTCGGTGTGGGTGTCAGCTGGTTGCCGCGAACTGCCAGCCGCAGCGGAGGGGTGGGGCTGGGCAGGAGATGGGCCGAGGCCACGATGTTCTGGAGAGATGCAAAGCTGCCCCAAACCGCAAAGGCCGCAATGGCCAGCACGCTGGCCGCTGTAAGCCAAACCAGCAGGGCAGGCCGCCTGCGAACGAAATCCGTTGAGTTTGCTGTTGGGATGAATTTGCCAGACAGATGCTTTTTGGCCGGGGCCGTGGCGGTCTGTCCCAGATATTTTTCTGCCCTTTGGATTCCAATCCGGGCGATGCGGTTGTTGGGATTGATGTTTAGGGCCTGCTGGTAATACGCCAGGCTGGCACGTGGTTTGGAAATAGCACCCAGGATCAACCAGGGGGTTTCCTGATCCGGTGCCAGCCGGGCTGCATAGCCGGCCCACCTGCGCGCAGTCACGATATCCCCAGCTTCTCTGGCTTTTAGGGCATGGGTGACCGCTTGCTGGTAGGAAGGCCTGGTCTGGCTCATGGCAATCCTTCGTTTGGCGGGCTCGCATCCTCATTGCGGATATAGCATAAGATCCCTTTGGCAATGCCATCGGCGATCAAATCCGGCTGTTGGGTCAGAATCTGCCGGTCGAGGTTGAGGAAGCCGGTTTCGATGATCACTGCCGCTGTATCGCTGTGGATCTCGCCAAAGGCATGGTAGTTGGACATATCGTCCGTGACACTGGCATGATAGGGAAGTTTGGTGGTATCTGAGTAGCGGCTGAAGACACATGAAACCAGGCGGTTGGCTTTATCAGGGCGGGCAGTGGCCAAGGCTGCAGAAACTTTAAATCCAGTGGCCTCAAGATTGTAAAAAACGCAGGAATCGGCATGCACCGATACCAGGGCTAAGGCTCGGTAGTTTTCCAAGCGCTCGTCGTTCTCTTTCAGCAGGTCAACATCGAATCCTTCTTCCCGCAAGGCTTGCTGAACGAGGGTTGCAATCTCCAGGTTGACCTCGACCTCCGTCAGGCCATCCGGGCAGACAGCACCGACATCGTCCGGACGCCCCCAATGCCCGGCAACTACCCCAATTTTTGGGCGCGGCCGGTTGGTAGGCGTGGGGAAGAACTGGTTGAGCTCTTGTTCGGAAGGAGGAGAAAAAATATCCTCGATTCCACCGCCCATATTGAAGGTCAATCCCAAAGGCGTAAAACTATTGAAAATGGTGGCGATGACAGCCGCGGTCGCTAAGATGCTGAACATGTGACGGATGATCTTGACTCGGGGCCCGTGATTTTCGGAGGGGGTTTCATTCGTTTGCATACTGTTCCTGTTCTAGGGTCTGAACTAAACGCCGGGCCTGGCTGGCGTGGCAGCCTGGGGGCAGTTTGTCAGACATGCTATCCTTTATGGGTAATGGTATTAATAATTTACCATAGGTTGGCAAATGTGCAGGGTTTCTATTTGTCCAATCNNTAGATCATCCACCCATGGCCTGAAAAAGGCTGCATTTCTTTGGGGATGCCCTGTTTTCAAGATATACTAATAATGGTAATAGAAGGATAAAAAAGAGGTTTGGGATGGATCCTTCATTGTTGTGGTCAAAATTTCATATCCCTCATATCAAACCGCACCTGGTTTGCCGACCCCGGCTGCTGAACTTATTGGATGAGGGTCTGGGAAAGAAGCTGATCATTCTTTCCGCTCCGGCTGGCTTTGGAAAAACCTCTCTGGTGGCGGATTGGCTGGCCAGCGTATCCCACCCGGCAGCTTGGATCACCCTGGATGAAGAAGATAACGATTTTGCACGTTTCATCCAATATCTGGTGGCTGGTGTGCAAAAATTGGATCCCGCGATTGACAATACAGCCGTGGAACTGCTCCTTTCCCCACAACCGATGCTGAAAACAGCCGCCTTAACCGCATTGCTGAACCAGATAGACGATGTCCAGGCGGATACAATCCTGGTTTTGGATGATTTTCATCTCATTGATAACGCGGATATCCACCAGGCGGTTGAATATCTCCTCAATTACCTCCCAATCAATATGCACCTGGTGATCAGCACACGCTCGGATCCCCCTATCAATATTTCTCGCTTACGCGCCCAGGGGGAACTGGTCGAGATTCGGATGGAGCAGCTGCGTTTCAATGAAGAGGAGGTCAGGCAGTTCTTTCAGGAATACGGTGAGATCAATATTTCTGCTGAGAATGTTTCCAGGCTGACCAAACGAACCGAGGGCTGGATCTCTGGGCTCCAGATGGCTTGCTTGTCCCTGCGCGGCACACGGGACGTACAGCAATTCGTTGATTCTTTTTCGGGCAGCCATAAATATATACTGGACTATTTGATCGAAGAAGTGCTGAAACAGCAATCTCCGCAAGTGCAGCATTTTTTATTACACACCTCGCTGCTGGAAAGGATTTGTGGGCCATTATGTGATGAGCTGCTCGACACAAGTGATAGCCAACTGGTCTTACAGAAGCTTGAGCGGGAGAATTTATTCCTGATCCCATTGGATGATCAGCGTGTTTGGTATCGCTATCACCAGTTGTTCCGAGATTTATTGCAGCACCGTTTATCCCTTGGAGATGCTAAGCAAATCTCTGCCCTGTACCAGAAAGCCAGCCACTGGCATGAAAAAGAAGGCTGGCATGGGCTGGCAATCGAGTATGCCCTCGAAGCTCAGGATTATGAACTGGCGCTTAGATGGATCCGGAAAGAAGCGGAAAATACGCTTATGCGGGCTGAGGTCAAGACATATCAAAAATGGATTTCCCGTTTGCCGTCCGACCTTGTGCGGGAAGATCCATATTTCGAGTTCTTAAATACCTGGTGCGCGATTCTGCAAGGCATTGAGTTGGATCGTGCGCCGATAGAGGTTAGAATCAATCAAGACCAGCAATCGTTTCTTTCCGGTAGAGAAGAAACCTTGAATGCGTTCCTGTATGTCTCCAGGGGTGAGTTTCCCCTGGCCGGGCAACTTGCTGAGCAAGCCTTGACCAAGCTAAAGCCCGACGATCAATATTTCCGCAGCCTGGCGGGCTGGATTATTGGTATTTTGCATGCCCTCCAGCGAGACGTGCGCGGTGGATTGAAGGTGCTGGAAGATTTATCTACTTCCCTGGACTTACAGGTAAACCCACTGATGAAGGTTTTGCTGCTCAGCCAAGCGGCTCGCGCTTACGTCCATATAGGCGATTTCATCAAAGCCCATCAGGTGTATGATCAAGCCCTGGAGTCTGCCAGGGACAGACAAGGAAACTGGATTCCAATCGCGGGTGAAGCTTTAATGGCACTGGGTGATTTACTGCGTGAACAAAACCGACTCGATCAGGCGACTGACTTGATTTTGGAAGGAATTGAACTCACGCAGCAATGGCGCAGGGCAGCAGCTATCGAAGGGTATCTGTTTTTATCCCGTGTGAAGCAGTTGCAGAAAAATTGGGCTTCCGCAAACCAGGCCTTGGACAAAGCCATGCGTTTGGCAGTTGAATATGATGTCATCGAGATAGATGACCGCATGGTGGCGATGTGGCAAGCACGCTTATGGTGCCTTGAAAATAAACCGCACCTGGTCGAGGACTGGTTTCAGCGATCCAACCTCAACGAGGAAGTCCATGAGATTATCATCGATGATGTTTTTAACCTTGAGAACTACCTGCGTTCCAGGGAGCAGGTTGTTCTGGCCAGATACTTCCTGCTGACCAGTCAACTCGGAAAAGCACAATCCCTGATCCAGCAATTACTCCCTGTATTTCAGAAGTATGGCCGCCTGGACTTGTTGATCGAGCTATATCTGCTCAAGTGTTTGGCCTACCACAAAAATAATGAAAAAGACTTTTCCCTGATGGCATTAGGGGAAGCCATTCACCTGGACAAACAGAGTGTTTTTGTGGGGTTATATTTAGAGGGCGGGGATGATTTAGGGGGCATTCTGAAGCAGTATGGAAAGCTGCATGGCACTTCAGCAGATCTTCAAAGGTTGCTGCAGGCCTTCAGTGTAGAACCAGCTGAGACAGGTTTGAAAGCCCAGTCTTTGATCGAACCTCTCAGTGATCGGGAACTGGATGTTTTGAGGTACCTGCCGGGCAACCTGACAACACCCGAGATTGCAGAGGAAATGATGATCAGTATCAATACTGTGCGCACCCATATTAAAAACATTTATCAAAAGTTCGGTGTTCACAAGCGCTCAGAAGCTGTCAGGCAGGCCCAGGAATTAAATTTGATCTAATCGATCTTCTCCTTCGAAAAACTGGTGAAGGAAATATGTTTGAATCACTCATTTTGGGTGATGACCAATCACCCACTTTCTCCTTATACTGGTGGCATGGAAAAAAAAGAAAAAGCAGACCGTAAGAAAATAGGCGAAACCTCATTTTTTCAGATTCGGATTCGAGGTGAAATTGACCAAACCAGGATGGATTGGTTCGAAAAAATGGGTTTTAAAGTCTTGGTTTCTGGTTCTGCAGATGGGTCCACCACCATTCTGACAGGTCTGGTTGTTGATCAGGCTCACCTCAGAGGTTTTTTGATCAAGCTTTGGGACCTGAATTTTGAGGTGACCGAGGTGAGAAAATTGGACGCTGTGAATACTTTAGGAGATCGAGCAAATGAGTAAGATGATAAGCACTTTTACTGAATTAAGCGCAGAAGACCGGGGCCTGGCCGGCGGTAAAGGCGGTACACTCTCACGTCTGTTCCAGGCGGGTTACCCGGTCCCAGATGGCTTTGTGATCCTGCCATCTGCCTTTGAGAAAGAAAGCCTCAAGCCGGATGCCTGGCATGAGATCCAAGATCAACTCTCCGCTGCGCGCCGGAAAAATGGCCAAGTTGCTTTTGCGGTCCGTTCTTCTGCTGTGGCAGAAGATTCAGCTTTCGCCTCGTTTGCCGGGGAGTTTGAAACCGTGCTGGATGTGCATTCTGATGATGCGATCCGGGCTGCAATCCTCCAGGTGCACAATTCCCGCATGTCTGAAAGGGTTCAGGCATACAGTAAGGCGAAAGGCATGGCTGGCCTGCAAGAGATTGCCATCGTGGTGCAGAAATTAATCCGGGCGGAAATCTCCGGCATCCTTTTTACGGCTGATCCTGTTACGGGAAACCACTCAATCATGACCGGCAATTACATCTATGGCTTTGGGGAAGAGCTGGTCTCGGGTGAAGCGGAGCCGTACACCTTTACATTACATTGTCCAAAGGGAGTGTATCAAGGGCCAGAAGATTTAAAGCCCTATGCCAAAAAATTATACAAGCTGGCTAAAAGGCTTGTAAAAGATCTGGGTTACCCGCAGGATATTGAATGGGCGATTGCTGATGGGAAATTGTACCTGCTTCAATCACGTCCCATCACCACCCTATTGGATTATGACCCGGTGAAGGGTGAGTGGAATGCCAGCTACTCCGGAGATTTTGCCTGGGTCAGTAATGAAGTCTTCCCGGAAACCATGACTCCGGCTTCGTGGTCGATTTGGAAAAATTTCCAGGTGGGAGGGACGATTTTAGGAATGAAGGCTGTGGGGAATATTTGCGGCCGTTTTTATATGAATATGTCGCTCGCAGGTGCAATGATCTGGATGGTGGGGCAATCGGATGAATATTGGGCTGATTATATCAAGCTCGCCACGGGGTTCGAAATTCAAAAAATTGTCGTTCCCAAAGTGCCGGCGACCCGCTTACAGCTCTTCCGAAGTATTCTGCCCCTCATGGTCACCATGCTGCCCAAACAGGTCAGGTTGATGAGGAATCATGAACAGATCCTGGCCGAGAACCCTGGTTGGTGTGAAAACATGCGCCAGGAGTTGCAGCAGGTGCAAGATAAACAAAAACTGGCTGATCTATGGCCGGATGTCTTGTGGCCTAAATACTGGGATATGCTCCAGCTGCAGGACAAATCGAATGAGGATTATTTTTATCCTTATATCGCCGCCAGGAAAAGTCTCATTGATCTGATCGGGATAGAAAAAGCTGAAACCCTGCTCTCGCACCTGGTCGGGGAATCGGGAGACCTGGCCAGCATGGGACCGCTGCTGGGCATCCAGAAGCTTGCTGAGGGCCAGATCAGCAGGGATGAATTTCACCTGATTGCCGGACATCGTCCGCATATGGAAAATGAAATCTCC
>DNGN01000179.1 GCA_003486225.1 Chloroflexota bacterium | reverse complement strand
AAAAGAATAACTTTCAAATAGAGAGTGAAAGCGTTGTCCTGATTTCCGTTAGTAACGCAGGTTATCTTTCCTTACATGACCCTTATTATACATTTCTTTGAAATATTTCTAAGGGTATCCGGTGAGGAAATATTCTTTCAATCTATTCTGAGGGTGTTTTAAGACAAAATTCGACAATCCGTCGGTTTCCATGCTAAAATAAAATGGTATGCAAGAACAAAACACTTCTGAGGAGAGTCAGGTCAAGTTACCAGAACCAAATCCAGTGACTCGGGCTGCTCATAAAAAGGATTTCTTCCTTAGTGTAACGCTCCCGCTGGTGCTGGTGGTTCTGTTCATGATTTCGCTGGTGATCGCTTTTATCTTGATCCCAGTCGGCGATATTGTCACGTGGTCGCAGATCGCAAGCATTTTCCTGGTTGCTTTAGCGCTGATTCTGGGATTAATCACGCTCATTATTGTGGGCGGCCTGGTCTATCTGGTCTCCTATATTTTGAAAGTGATGCCGCCTTATACCCGCATGGCACAGCAGGGCATTGATACCATCCGGGAGCAAGCCACAAGGGGGGCCGATATTACAGTAAAGCCAGTTATTCAGATACAGAGCTTTTTGGCTGCAGTGAATGCAATTTTTGGGCGAAAAAAGAAAGTTTGAGAGGATACACTATATGGAAGAACAGAAAAGTCAATTTAAACGCAACGCGATGCTGATAGGTATGATTGGAGGGGCACTGGTGGGATTGGTGGCTGCAAACGTTTTTGTCAAAACCGCAGAAGAGGAAGCCAGCGAAAAAGATGGTGAGCTGGCCATCACACCTGCAAAAGGGCTCCAAATTGGGGTATTGGTGCTCGGATTGCTTCGTCAATTGTCCAGCCTGTAGTTGTTTATAGACCGGAACTGATCCAAAAAGCCTGTCACTTCCCGGCAGGCTTTATTTCAAAACTTTACAAAGAAATCCAAACCTATGACATCGAACCCACTCTCATATCTTGTTCTAGGAGAACTCAGAAGAGATTATTTAATTACGCCTGATCAGAAAGTGCTGCCCGATCAGCTGGGGGGCAGCTTGTTGTATGCCGCAGAAGGCGTCGGGCTTTGGTTAGAGGAGGGGGAAAGGGTGGGGCTGATCGCTCGCGTGGGTGAGGATTACCCTCGTGAATGGTTTGAGCGGATTGTCAATCGTGGCTATGATGTTGAAGGCATCAAGGTGCTGGCAGAAGAGATTGATCTGCGTTTTTTTCGTGCGTATACTGATTTGCGTACATACTCAGATGAGGACCCTGTGGGGCATTTTTCCCGCCTGGGGCTGAGCATGCCCAGGTTGCTGTTGGGTTATTCCCGCCCCAAAAAAATTACCAATTTACAGGAAGTCACTTCGCTGTCACTCAGGCAGTCCGATATCCCAACCTGCTACCAGGATGCAAAGGCTGCTCATTTGTGCTCGCTGGATTACATCTCCCATACCCTGATCCCGGCAGCGCTGAGACAATTTGGTACCCAGATTATCACCTTAGATCCTGGCTTGTATATGTATAAGGAGTACTGGGAACAGGTGAAGTCAATCGTGATCGGGCTGACCGCTTTTTTGCCTTCTGAGGAAGAATTGAGAAGCCTGTTCCTGGGCCGCAGCAATGAGCTACGGGAAATGGTGGAAGAAGTTGTGTCCTGGGGGGTGGATATTGTTGCCGTTAAGATGGCCTGGCAAGGACAACTGCTGTATGACCGCAATGAAAAACGTTGCTACCAAATACCAGCTTATCCTTCCAAAATGGTCGATCCGACGGGTGCGGGTGATGTGTTTGGCGGCGGATTTCTGGCTGGACTACTCAAAACTGGTTCTGCCCTTGAGGCTGCGATGTATGGGAATGTGGCTGCCTCGTTTGCTGTTGAGGGCAGTGGTGCTTTTTATACGCAAGGCGCACTCCCAGGACTGCAGCAAGCACGTTTGGAGAGTATTCGCGATACTGTCAGGGAGGTTTGACCAGGGTGGATATTGTCAATCAAGTCATTGAGCGTACGATCGAGATCCAGCAAATACCTGCTCCAACTTTTAGCGAACAGCAACGGGCAGAATTTATCCACCAGGCACTACTTAAGGAAGGATTGAGCGACGTCGAGACTGATTCCCTGGGGAATGTCTTTGCTCGCCTTCCAGGGAAATCATCTGCTGCCGCATTGGTGGTTTCTGCCCATACAGATACGGTCTTTCCCATCCAGACAGATCTCACCATAAAAAGAAATTCCCAAAGGGTTCATGGCCCTGGAATAGGGGATAACTCATTAGGTGTTGCAGGATTATTTGGATTGGTATGGGAACTGAAGCGACGCAAAATAAAATTGCCGGGCGATGTATGGCTGGTGGCCAATGTGGGCGAGGAAGGCCTAGGTGACCTGACTGGCATGAAAAAGGTTGTGGATCGATTTGGCGGGTCCCCGATTGGGTACGTGGTGCTGGAGGGTTTGGGCTTCAGCCGTATTTATCACCGCGGGTTGGGAGTCCGCCGGTACCGGATAACCGTAGAAACTGCTGGTGGCCATTCCTGGGTGGATTATGGCAATCCCTCCGCGATCCATGAGTTGTCTGCCATCATCTCTCAGATTCTTGCTCTAAGGTTACCACCACGCAAGCGGACAACAGTCAATGTTGGCCGAATCTCGGGTGGGGTCTCCATAAATACCATTGCGCCAAAAGCCTGTTTGGAGCTTGACCTGCGTTCAGAAAATAATCGAGCNNATCGGATCCACCGATTCCAATGCTCCACTGAGCAGGGGGTTTCCGTCCATTTGTATTGGTCTTGCCAATGGGGGTGGTGCCCATACATCGGAAGAATTTATGGACCTGGAACTGCTGCCAAAAGGTCTCTCCCAGCTGGTGGATGTGGTAATAGGGGCATTTAATCTGGACGTTTAATTTCCTTTTTTTGCTTCATTTGTGTAAGAAAATTGAGATAAGAACCATCCATTTCCTGATGACATTCGCTCGTGCTGTTGCATGATGAATGGCAGGTATATTTATACAGGATGGTGAAATTATTCATGGAAAAATTGATTAGTAAAGATATTTCCAGCCAGGTAGCCGAGCTTTTTAATGAACTGGAATCTGGAGTTGAAATCCTATTTTTTGGTACTGAAAAAAATTGTGGGCATTGTGAAGTGATCGAGCAGCTCATCGGGGAAGTTGCAGAGCTATCCAGTCTGATCGGTTATCAAACTCTGGATATCGAGAAAGAGGCCAGTCTGGCAGAAAAATATCATGTTGCTGAGGCACCAACTTTGGTGATGCTCAGGCGCGATGGGGATAAATTGGTTGATTTTGGTATTCGCCTGCTGGGTGCTCCAGCCGGACATGAATTTACCACTCTGGTCCACGATATTTTATTTGTCTCCAAACGTCAGTCGGGTCTGAGCGAAGAAACACGCGCCTATTTACATGGTTTAGATGCACCCGTGCTGCTGCAGGTTTTTGTAACTCCTACCTGTCCCTACTGCCCCCAGGCAGTACTGTTGGCACACCAGATGGCTATGGAGAGTGAACTGGTGCAGGCTGAAATGGTGGAGAGCACTGAATTCTTTGAGCTGGCGAACCGGTATAATGTAAGCGGTGTGCCGCAAACCACGATCAATGCTGGCGCGGGCAGAGTAGTGGGTGCAGTACCTGAACGGGTATTACTTGAGCAGATTCAGACTGCTCTAAATCGATGATATTTTGAATGCAGAAAATGTGGAGAAAAACGAATGGATGCTAAAGTTACCTGGAAACGTGATGGGCTAATGTTTAAAGCGACTGCAGATACTGGCGGAAAGATAGATCTTGTCTCCGCAATGGATGCAGGAGCAGAAGGCTTCCGCCCGATGGAACTGCTGGCTATGGGCCTGGCAGGCTGTACCGGGATGGATGTGATCTCAATCCTGAGGAAAAAACGCATGGACGTTCTGGATTTTGAGGTCCGGGTGCACACTGAGAAAGCGGAAACATATCCTCAGATCTGGACAAAAACTGTCCTCGAGTATGTTGTCACCGGGCGTGGCATTGACCCCGCGGCGGTTGAACGTGCCATGGAGCTTTCCAGGACCACCTATTGCCCGGCACAAAATATGCTGGGCAAGGCCGTTAACATTGAAACGAAATATACGATCGTGGACGTAGACTGATCCGCTATTAAACCAATTCGGGCACCAACACGGTGCCCGTTTTTTGTTTAATTCATTATGCCAGCAGGTCGCCTATATTTTATGTTACCGGGTCTGACAGATGAACTTTGATCATTACGCGTTGATCAGCTGTTTTGAAGAGGTCTGCCTGGTTTAGATTTCCATTCGTCTGCCTGACTTTGAAGAATTTTGCCATTTCCGGAGCAGACATGAGAAAAATCCCAAGCTCGCGGGAGACGTCATCCCGTTCTACAAATACCTCGGCCGTCCCTTGAATTTTGTGACCTCGCACTGTCACGACCACATCCGGATGGGTCTCCAAATTGCGCCACCAGTTTCTATGGATAAAACTGGTGATCCGAAGGCTGTCCCCTTGCTGGGTGTAATTTACAGGGGTGGTATATTCCAGCCCACTTTTACGGCCTCGAAACTGGATCAGTAATATTTTCTTGCTGGTTAACCCATGCATAGAAGTGTTGAGGATCACTTTGTTAAATTCATTCCAGATTCTTGTAAAAAAATTCATGGCAGTCTCTCCTGCTATAAGCATCCAAAGCACTACTAACCCTTTTTAAGTGCCTTTACTTTTATTATCATACATCCAAAAGCCAGATTATTAACAGGTATAATGACATTATAACTTGGTTGTGAACTGGTCAAGTTAAAATTGAACTGAACTATGCGAGAGAAATTTTCTGTCCCCCTTAGTCATGTCTTTGAATTTGTCCAGCATGAAGTTAAGCGTTTGGGTCATGCCTGTGTGGAGCCTGAACATCTCCTGCTCGGGTTGATTGAAGAAAAACAAGGCGTTGCTTTCCAGCTTTTGCAGAATTTAAATGTTGATCTGGCCGATCTTCAGGTTGAGCTTCATGAGAAACTTGCTCATGTAAAGGTGGATGAGTCCTGCGAACTGCTCACTATGTCTGAGGACACCAAACGTATGTTAGAACTGAGCATGGATACGCGGGACCTGGTTGCGCGACCCTACCTGGGAACAGAGCACCTGTTGATTGGTCTGATGCGGGATATCTCTGGCCGCGGCTATTCCATCCTGCAGCGCCGGGGTGTGACATATAACGCCCTGCTCAACCAATTGAAAACCCAGCCGGTTGAACCGCTCGCCCAAGATCGTGTGATCTCGCGGCTATCGTTGGATGTGCCCTATGTCCCGGCGGAAAAGCTGACACTGGCAGGTATTTTTTCGCGGATCAGCCCAGTATTTTGGGGCATCCTGGCAACCTGTGTGGCTTGCGGATTGGCGGTTTATTATCATTGGTTCAGGGCTGATGTCGCCGTTTTCTTATTTGTGACCTTCGGCTGGATCGTTTCTGTCAGCTTGCATGAATTTGGGCACGCGCTGGCTGCGTACCTGGGTGGGGATCAGGCAGTGCTGCAGCGAGGGTATCTGACCCTCAACCCGCTGCGTTACACCCATGGGTTTATGAGCATCGTTCTGCCGGTTTTGGTGCTATTGTTGGGGGGTATCGGTTTACCCGGCGGTGCTGTATTCATCAATTTTTCGGCTGTTCGCAATAATAAACTGCGCAGTCTGGTTGCGGCTGCTGGCCCAATCATGACCTTGTTGCTACTGATAATTTGTGCAGTTTTGCTCAATTTTTATCAACGGACGGCAAATTTTTCTCAGCACTCTGAATTTATCGCGGGCTTGAATTTCCTGATTTTTATCCAGATCTGGGCATTAATCTTCAACCTGATACCTATTCCCGGATTTGACGGGTTCGGCATCATCATGCCCTTTTTGCCGCAAGCGATCGCACTGCGGTTATTCCGGGCGAGTTCTTTGATCTTGTTCGTGTTTATTTCGCTGTATCTCTGGGAGACACCCGTCCAGCGTGTTTTTTGGCACCTGGTCTATGAAGTGATATCCTTCCTGAAGGTGGACCAGGACCTGATCTTCTATGGTCTGGATCTNNATTTATGGGGTTGGGGAGGGAAGAGGATTCGTGGGAACCCCATCGTAGTTACCGGTTGCCTGAAGGTTGGTATCTAAAGTAGCACATTCACAGGCATTGACCGTCTTTTCAAATCGTTCAAGCGTTCCTTCGTAAGGGTTTTGCCCTCTCTTTACCTGCCATCCTTCCAGGACAAAGGGGATGGCGCTGTCTGCAAGGATCCACTCTCCATTGTATTTGCGCGCGATATGGATATGGGTGCCCGTGGAGTTACCGCCATCACAAGACGGGTGTCCAAGAATATCCCCCGCAGAGACCACTGTCCCGCTGGGCACAATCTCACGGCCTTCGATATGCAGGTAGAAAAGCACCCATCCAGTTCGTTCATCTGCATCCATATCCAGATCCAGGGTCAAAAATCCAGGTTCCGAGCGTACCACGATGCCGTCTGCCATAGCTGTTGTCCAATCATTACTGGTGTAGCAGCCGCTTAGGCTTGATGCAGGGGCAAAGTCAATTGCTGCCAGGGGTTCCCCGCTGCCCCAGGCTGTATGGGGGCCGCCAGTATATGCCCAGACCTGATTGGCGGGATAGGGCAGCAGCAAGCCTGGTTGTGTCAGGCTGCCAGGGATATGGGGTTGGTTCGCACTCCAGGGATCTCCATAGAGTTGGTTCCAAGTCCTGCCCAATCCTTCGGGGCTGGTGGCCAGGCGGTACTGGTCGATAGGCATGATGAGACTAAAAAATTGCTGCAGAGAAACAGTGGCCGCATTTTGCCAGGGATCGGGGCGTTCAAGAGTTTTATCAGGGAGGTCAAGTTCCAACAGAGTTCCTGTGCGCCAGTCATAATAGCCGTTGTTCAACTTATTGGCCGCCCACAGGAGCTGACGGTAAAACCCTTTGTTCAGACTCGAGCGAAACCTCAGGGGGTAATCTTCAGCGGCTTCCGACAAGGTGGGACGTGTCAGGGCACCCGAGAGATATTCGGAAATGGCAAGGAGCAGTCGCGGACTGATGGAATAATTATTGGCAACAAGGTTGATCAGTTCAGGGCCCGAGCGGTTCTCACCAGCGGCGTATTCTACATAGCTGTTGATCCAGCCATTGTATTTTGCCGAAAATGCCACAGCGTCGAAATCGACGGATGAAGGGCCGTTGACAAACATGCTGTCAGGGATGATTTTATAAGGGGTTCCCCAGAAATTGCGGTAATAGATTGGGATCTGCATCGGCATCCCTGGGGGCATGGTGGTAGCATCGGGCGGGATGATGGGGTTTGCTTGACGGATTTCTTGCACGGATGTATTAAAGCGTGCAGCCAGGGCCGGCAGGGTATCGCCGCTTTGGGCCGTGTATTCAACCAATTCACCAGGAAGATACCCAGACCGCACTGGTAGTGGTGTAGCCGTTGGACCGCTGGGAGTGGGGGTTTGTGGTGAGAGGGTGGCTGGCAAAGCGGCTGGAGGTGGTGCTTCCAGGGGTGCAACAGCACAGGCTGAAAAGACCAGCAAGCTGGCCCCCAGGTATAGGACAAGCAACATTACATTTTTCATAAACTAGCTAACTGTTGGGTTCATCTCCGGTTTCAGATTCACGCACGATACGAGAGGTAAATGCACCTTTATCTGACGCTGTGATGGTCAGGTTTCCTTTCGTCAGCGTTCCCTTGTACGGTTCATCCCCGGGGACAACCGTCCAACCGCTGATGACAAATGGGATGGGCCCATCTGCCGTGATCCATTCTCCGTTATATTTTCGGGCAAAATGGAGATGTGTGCCCGTTGCGCGCCCGCCTTCGCAGGAAGGTTTGCCGATCAACTCTCCCTGATTGACCCATCGGCCTTCTTTCATGGTTGGGTGCGGTAAAAGGTGCAGGTAAAACAGTGCCCAACCAGTCTGTTCATTGCCGTCGCCATCCAGGTCGAGGACGAGAATTCCATGCTCTACCCGGGTGACCGTCCCACTGGCAGATGCAACGGCCCAGACTTCTGAAGGTGAACAGCCTCCAACCGAACTGCCTGGGGCAAAATCAACCGCAGCTTGGGGGCCTTCAATGGACCAAGAGCCATGCGGGCCTCCGGTATATGCCCAGGTATCCCCGACCCGGAACGGCAGGATCAATTCAGGCTGTTGGATACCGGGCGAGAGCAGTGGTTCCACAATTGCTGCCCGGTTGGACGGATCGTTGAACATGGTTTTGTACAGGGTCATGAAACCAAGATCTGGATGAATTGCAGCGGACCATTTGTCCCGCGTGTAGATCTGCGAGAAGTAATACATCAATCCGACGGTGCCGGCATTAAGCTCAGGGGCAATCCGCAAGGTTGTGCCATCACTGAATTCTATGTCGGTCAGCTTTCCAGCACGCCAGCCATAATACCCGATTGAGATTTGCTTCGCTGCCCAACTTAACTGGACGGATAAGGCTTTTTCATTTACATCCACATGCCCCATGGGATAGGATTCCTCAGAAAAAGACCCTGGCTCTCCCAGTACCCAATGGCTGTTGTACTCCAGCAGAGCCAAAAGTAAGCGTGGGTTAATGGAGTGGTTTAGCGCGGTAATTTCAACTATCTCGCTTCCCTTGCTGATGCCATTGAAGCTGAGATATTCCGTATAGTCATTCAGGTATCCGCTGAGTGTTTCGACATAAATTTTGGTGTTGAAATCCAGCGCAGAAGGGGAATAGACGACCTCGCTATCTGGGATAATGATCTCCCGCGGTGTCGTCAGCAGTAACCGCTGGGGCAGCATGAGCAGCTGTCCGGGTGTAATCAGCCCTGTTTCTGGAATCACTTTGTCTGAGACAATTTCGAAGGGATGCACATTGAAGCGGTTTGCAAGCCCTGCCAGGGTGTCTCCAGACTGGGCAAAATACTGCATAGGCGGGGTGTCTGCTGCAATCTGGGTAGAGGTGGGCAAGGGAGTGGGCGATGGAGTGGGTGTGTCGAAGATCGGCGTGGGCGTGAATAAACTGGGATCCATTGTGGCGGTGGCTGTTGGTTCAGGGGTTTGGGTTTCGGTTGGCCGGATGAACTGCACGGTGGGTACTTTGGTTTCTGCCGGTGTAAATTGGGCGGTTTGCGTCAGGCTGGCAGGGGTGATATAGCCACTGCTGCACACAATAGAGGTAGCAGCTAAGATTATGGTGGTTACCACAAGCCTGGCGCGGAGCTCAAATTTAAAGGATGGGGATTTAAGGGCGTTCAATTTTATTTTCTTCATCTTTGCATTGGCAAGGTTCAATCACTTGATCGCCTTTCTGTAAATAACCTCCATAAAGTTCACCGGTATCCACTGCTGTCCAACCATCCATGATAAATGGCAGATTGCTGTTGACCGCAATCCACTCTCCATTATACCGCCTTGCGATGTGAACGTGGGTGCCGGTTGAGACCCCACCTTCGCAGGATGGATGGCCGATGCGGTCTCCAGCAGAAAGATAGGTGCCAAGCGGAATCCGGTCACGCGTCTCAATGTGCAGATAAAAAATCACCCAGCCAGTTTCTTCATGGCCATCACCGTCCAGATCTTGCACCACGGCACCGTTATCTGAACGCACAACCAGACCATCTGCCATGGCCACAACCCAGGCATCGTTCTGGATGCAGCCAAATTCTTCCTTGGGCGGTGCAAAATCTACCGCAGCCCACGCAGAACCACCATCCCAACCCCCATGCGGCCCGCCGGTGAATATCCAGCGCACCCCATTTTCAAAGGGGAGCTGTAAATCGGGTTGGGCGAGGTCGGGGGGGATTAAAGGCTCAACGGTCCAATCGAACGGGTGTCCGTAGAGATTTTGATAGGTCTGGATAAACCCGTTAGGTGAGACCGTGGATCGCCAGGTGGCTTCGTCCTGGAGTAAGGCAAACAGGTAGTGCAGGGCGGCTGTCCCGGCATTGATGCGCGGGGATGCAGGGATCAACCTGCCATCCGCAGACGTGTAGTACCCCAGCCCATTAACACGCCACAAATAAAAAGCCCGATTGAGGCTGTTGGCTGTCCAGGCCAGTTGGAAATAGAGCCCTTCACGCCAATCATCCCGGATGCCTACCGGGTAATTAAATTCCTGGATGCTGCTCTGCGGTTGGGTCAGCCACCCACTCTGGTATTCCAAAACGGCCAGCAGCAGTCGCGGGTTTATGGAGTAATTGCGCGCCACCCGCTGAACGACCTCGATCCCGTTGAGGGTTTCTCCTTCCACCTCCTGGCTATAATTTGCCAGGTAACCCTGGTGGTTAAGGATGAAAGCTGCCAGGTCAACCCTGGCATTATACGGCCCGTTAACCAGCTCAGAATCTGGGATTAGCTTAAAGTCGGGTGCAGGCGCAACGGGGTCTGGTGGTGGGATCATGAGCTGCTGCCCCACTGAGAGCAGGTTTATATCTGCAATGCCATTTTCCTGGGCAATTGCCTGTATGGATACCCCAAAACGGCTGGCAATGGTCCCGAGGGTATCGTTGGCTTGCACAAAGTAGGTTTCAGAGGTGGTGCGGTAGGGCGGCAGCATCCGTTCTGGGTCAGGGGTGGGCGTTGGTACAGGCTCATCCGGCTGGCGCAACACTGGCAGGAAATCAAACTCGGCGTAAGGACCTTCGGTTGGGCGAGGAAAGAAATCTACAACATCTTCAGGGGGGATCAGGGTTCTTCCTTCGCCAACCGTCGTGGTAGGGAAACCGCAAGCCAAAGCGCTCCACAGGATAAACATCCCCAGTAGTTGTAGACGATATCGGTGGTTCATCGAGTTAGTAGGATCCATTTTTTGCAGCAAGCTGATTGCGGTAAGGAAAAGGTTGCAAGTCCGGTGCCAAAATTTTAACCAGGCGGTATTATACCAGCGCAGCCATGACAGGAGGTAGAAAATTTGGCATGATTTCTGCCGCCAAAACAAAGCGGTAACAAGGAGTATAATAGGAAAAATATTCATCAACAACATGGAGGAATAATGACCGCGGCCTTGGTTGAATGTGTCCCGAATTTTTCTGAAGGAAGACGTGCAGAGGTAGTTGAGCAGATTGTTGCCGTGGTAAAGGCAGTCCCCGATGTGATCCTCCTGGATTACAGCTCGGATGCAGACCATAACCGCTCGGTGCTCACGTTTGTTGGGACGGTGGAGGGTGTTGAACAGGCAGCCTTCGCCGCCATAAAAAAAGCTGCCGAGCTAATTGATCTTGACCAGCACCAAGGTGAGCATCCTAGAATTGGGGCAACTGACGTCGTGCCATTTATCCCCATCTCGGGAGTGACGATGCAGGAATGTGTGGCGATTGCCAAGCGATTGGGCCAGAGAGTGGGGGGAGAACTGGGAATCCCGGTGTACCTCTACGAGCAGGCTGCCACCCGCCCGGAATTTGAAAACCTGGCCAATGTTCGTAAAGGTGAATACGAGGGTCTGAGACAGGAAATTAAAACGAACCCCAGCAGAAAACCAGATTTTGGTCCCAGCGAGTTGGGCAGAGCCGGGGCAACTGTGATCGGTGCCCGCGCCTTCCTGGTAGCCTACAATGTGTATCTTAACACCAGCGATGTGGATGTCGCCAAACAGATTGGCAAGGCAGTGCGCAATCTCTCAGGAGGCCTGCGCTACGTAAAAGGACTGGGAATGCTGGTGGATGGGCAAGCCCAGGTCTCGATGAACCTGACAAACTTTAAAGCCACCCCTGTTTACCGGGTGGTCGAGATGATCCGCCGGGAGGCTGCCCGTTATGGCGCGATGATCACCCACAGCGAATTGATCGGGATGATCCCTCAACAGGCCCTGATCGATGCGGCGGTCTGGTATTTGCAGCTGGACGGCTTCAGCGAGGACCAGATCCTGGAATACAAAATGAATGCCGAGATGGCAGCAAAACAGGGCAGTGGTGCTGAACATGTGCAATTTCTCGAAGCGCTGGCCGCTGGCACTCCCACCCCGGGAGGTGGTGCTGCGGCAGCGTATGCTGGTGCCATGGCTGCCAGCTTGGTCGCCATGGTTGCTAGGGTCACTGTCGGCAAAAAGAAATATGCGGATGTGGAAACGGAAATGATCGCAACTGCAGAACGAGCGTATGAATTGAGCAAGCGCTTGCAGGATTCTGCCGTAGAAGATTCGGCTGCTTTTGACCAGGTAATGGAAGCATATAAGCTGCCGAAGGACTCTGAGGATCAAATAACCATCCGCACAAAAGCGATCCAACAGGCAACTCTCCAGGCTGCTCTGGTCCCTATGCAGGTTGCAGAAGATGCGCTGGCAGTTTTGCAGTTGGTCACTGTGGTGGCGGAGAAGGGCAACAGCAACGCGATTACGGATGCCGGCACCGCGGCGGCCTTGGCTCGGTCAACCCTATCGGGTGCGAGTATGAATGTGCAAATAAACTTATCTGGCCTGGAAGATCGCGGTACGGCTGAACGCCTTAAGAACCAGTTGGTCCAGATTCAAACACAAGCCTCTGAAATGCTCAGGCAAATCGACCAGGCGGTAGGCTTACGGGGTCAGATCAAAGGGTTCAATCTATAACATGCGCAAAAAATTATTCATCCACACTCTATGGGGTGCGTGGCTGCTTTTCTTGAGCGGCTGTTCGTTGTCGACCATTTTTGCTCCCCCGACACCCACGGTCGATCTACCAGCTGCACTGACCGCCCTGGCGCCAGATCCTACGATCAGCGCAGGGGAATCCCAAAGTACAGACCAGGCAGCCATGCCAACCAGCACACCTACCAGTGAGCCGCAAAAAAATTTGCTGTGGATCTCACCCTTGCTGCCAGAATCGATGACTCAGGGATTGGTTGCGCCGATCAGTTTAGAGCAAGTTCAAGACCGCAGCGCTGCCAATCTGATTCTTGAGATTGGCGAGTCCGGCCGTCAGGTGACTTCGCTGGTTTATGCCCTGGTAGTCCCATTCCCTGCGCTGGTGGATGCGGTGAACTTCGATGCGCTCAAGAATACCTGGCTTGGCGAACCGACAGGAAAGTTCTCAAGAGGGAATTTATATCTCACTGAAAATACCATGAGCATCTTCCAGGAGTTGTGGGGTGAACCTGCCGATGGCTTCGTCCGGGTGATAGAGGAAGAGGAACTGCTTGCCACGACCTGGTCTTATGCCAATTCTTGGGCGCTGGTGCCCTTCGAATCACTTCAGCCTGAATGGAAGGTGGTCCAGGTAAANNCTGGTCTTTTGCAGTGCTGATAAATATCTGGAACTGTTGGAGTATATCGGCACCGACGTGGTTGAATTAACCGGTGACCATTTCAGTGATTGGGGTGCTGAGGCGACACTGCATACATTTGATCTCTATGACGCGGAAGGATGGATGTATTATGGGGGCGGTCGCACGGCGGATCAAGGACGGCTTCCGATCAAGATGGAACATAACGGCAACAAAATTGCCTTTATTGGTTGTAACGGGAAAGGCGGATCTTACACGCCTTCAACCAGGGGAGAGCCTGGTGCGGTAGATTGTGATTTCCCCCTGATCTCCAATGAGATTGCCAAGCTAAAAGATGAAGGATACCTTGTCATCATGACCTTCCAGCATCATGAGGTATATTCCTTTACCCCGAGCCCCTATTTGGTGGTTGATTTTGAATTTACAGTGGATGCCGGCGCGGATATTGTCAGCGGCAGCCAGGCGCACCAACCGCATGGGATGTCTTTTTATCATGGCAGCACCATTATGTATGGTTTGGGCAATCTCTTCTTTGACCAGCTCTTGATGGGCGAAGATACCACCCGCGCCTTAATCGCCCGGCATGTTATTTATAATGGTAAACATATCAGCACGGAAATCTTCACCATCCATTTTTTGGATTTTTCTCGCCCTCTGTATTTACAAGGGGATGAGCGCGAGCGATTACTGCGTCAGGTATTTGCAGAAAGCGACTGGGGAGAGCTTTCCTTTGCTGTCAACCAAGATTAACTGGAGGGGTAAAAACGGAAAGGAGAATTGATGGGATTAAAACCTGATCACTGGATTAAAAAGATGGCCTTGGAGCAAAAGATGATCGAGCCCTTCCAAGAAGGGCAGAAGCGGGATGGTGTAATTTCGTATGGGGTCTCATCCTATGGCTATGATATTCGGGTGGCAGATGAATTTAAGATTTTTACCAATGTTTATTCTGCCATGGTGGACCCCAAAAATTTCGACCCGGCCTCAATGGTAGACTTCAAAGGTGATGTGTGCATCATCCCGCCAAACTCATTTGCCCTGGCGCGCACGGTGGAATATTTCCGCATCCCGCGTAAAGTTTTAACGGTTTGTCTGGGAAAATCCACCTATGCCAGGTGCGGCATTATTGTGAATGTGACACCATTTGAGCCCGAGTGGGAGGGGTTTGTGACCCTGGAGATCTCGAATACGACACCGCTGCCTGCGAAAATTTACGCAAATGAAGGTATCGCACAGGTGTTGTTTTTTGAAGCCGATGAAGAATGTGATATTTCCTATGCGGATAAAAAAGGAAAATACCAGTACCAGCAGTCTATAGAACTGCCGAAACTCTAATTTGTATTCTTTGGGAGTATCCCAGCCATTCTCCCGCCGCATGAAATTCCATGACCATGTTGTCTGAAAAATTGAAAGATCTCCTCTCAAAATTTTTGATCGCACTCAGCCAGTTTCGGGAGTGGCTGAGTGGATTTCGCTTGCCACCAGGATGGCAGCGGGGGGCTATCTGGTCTGTGGGCATCCTGGTTCTGCTGTATGCAGTTTTTATCGGATACCATGCACAAAGCGGATATGGCCCCCTGATCGATATCCTGGTTTCAATAGTTGTGGCTGGAATTGGATTTTTCCTGCTCCTTTGGATGGGCTCTCTGCTCATTCGTTGGCTATTCCGAACGTCTCCAATCGTTTGGGTCCTGATCTTGGCAGGATTTCTTTTCGGGGGTGAAGTCTGGGGCAGCCTCACCTGGCTGCATTGGTTTTTTAATTTGATCCTGGCTTTGTGCTGCGCCATGTCTGGGGCCGGTTTGTTATTCCTGATACAGCGACAATGGCGGGGTGCCTCCATGCGGCAGAAAGTTTTGTCATCTTCCCTGCTGGTTTTGGGCCTGTTGGGTATTGTGATTGTTGGAGGATTTATTTTTTCTCCCGGAAATGCCGCCCAACCCCTGCTGACTGAGGTCGATCTAGGCCCCGCTCAGATTGAGGCCCCGAACCCTTCCTTACCGGGTACCTATGCTTTCGAAACCCTCACCTATGGCAGCGGAACCGATTTACGGAGGTCCGAATTTGGTTCTGAAGCTGATCTGCTGACCGAATCGGTCAATGGTTCGGCTTATGTTAGTTTCAGCAAGGAAATGCCAAAAGGGCTGCCTTCGTTTTTGCGTGAGTGGGATGCTGTGGAATTCGTGTTTGCACGATATGCGGAGGTGATGCGGGAAGTTTATTGGGGGTTTGGCACAGCAGACTTACCATTAAATGGCCGGGTGTGGTATCCAACTGGAGAAGGGCCGTTTCCGCTGGTGCTGATTGTGCACGGAAACCATTCGATGGTTGAAGACTCTGACCTTGGCTATGCATACCTTGGGGAACTGCTTGCCAGCCGGGGGTTTATTTTGGTTTCTGTGGACGAAAATTTCCTGAACGGCGGGTTTTGGGGGAAGTCAAGCGGTGAGAACGATGCCCGCGCCTGGCTTTTGTTGCAACACCTCCATGAATGGCAAGCCTGGAACCAGGACCCATCTTCGCCTTTTTTCAATTCTGTGGATATGTCCAGGATTGCGTTGATCGGGCATTCCCGCGGGGGTGAGGCGGTTGCCCTGGCTGCGGCTTTTAATGAACTATCTCGTTATCCCAACAATGCCCGAACCCTCTGGGATTTTGGATTCAAGATCCGCTCTGTGATTGCACTAGCCCCTGTCGATGAACAGTGGCTGCCGGCCGACCATTCCAACCCCCTAACCGATATTAATTACCTGGTGCTGCAAGGTTCTCATGATGGGGATGTCTATCATTTTGATGGCATTCAGCAGTATAACCGGACCACTTTTAGCGGGGCGGACCCTGAAGTTTTCAAAGCCGCGGTATACATCTACCGGGCGAACCACGGGCAATTCAATTCTGTTTGGGGAGCCAAAGACAAATCTGGCATGGCAGGCCAGTTTCTCAACCGTAATGCACTGCTTTCTGCTTCTGAGCAGGAGCAAATTGCCAAGGTCTATCTATCCGCTTTCCTCGAAGCCACCCTGAATGGAAAAAATGAGTACCGGGAAATATTCAAGGATTACCGGGCTGCAGGCGATTGGCTACCGCAGACCGCTTTCATCAGCCAGTACGAGGATATTGGATCGCTGTATGTAGCGGATTTTGAAGAGGATATTGATGTCCTGACAACCCGATTGGCTGGAGGCCGTATTGAAGCCCGCGGTTTTCAGCGCTGGTCTGAGATGGCCATCCGCTTCCGTAACAATAACCGCCAGGATAACCACGTTGTTCGGCTGGGCTGGTCGAATCCTTCTGCATATTATGCGATCCAGCTGCCAAATGGCCTTGCATCGGAACTGGATCTGGATTCCATCTTGGTATTTAAAGCGGCGGATGCCAGGAAGCCAGAAACCGTGACAGAGGGGTTGGATTTCAGCATCCTCTTGAGAGATAAAAGTGGGCAGCAAGCGGCATTAATTCTCTCTGAGGTCTTACCGCTGCAAACACAATTCCCAGCGGAGATCAGCCGACTGGCTGTTTGGAATGATGGCTACTATAAGGACTCAAGTGAAGAAGTTTTCCAGACCTACCGTATTGAACTGGAATATTTCCTCCTGCAAAATCCAGGCCTTCGCCTGAAAGAGCTCTCCGAAATCCGTTTCGAATTCAGCCAAACATCCGCTGGGATGGTATATCTGGATGATGTTGGTTTCGATNNCCCCCCAAAGTAATTGAAAAGTGTATAATGAAATTGTTACCATGCAAAAAGGAGAACATAATGCCAGAGCGTGAAATATTGATGCAGTTAGATAAAGAAACTTTGGTGGATATGTTAGAAGATGCTGCTAAGAACTGGCTGGCGCATGACGGTCTTTGGTTCCAGGCAGTTGAGAACGAGTTTGGTATGGATGCTGCCCTTGAGATGGACCGCCAGGCATGGAAGTTGTTCACGCAGGTAGAAGCCAAACGCATCATGCGGCGCCTGGGACTTGAGCCTGGTGGAGGGATTGAAGCGCTGGCCCATGCATTGCGTTTCAGGCTGTATGCCCGTATCAACGAGCAAGAGATCTACCATGTTAATGACCGGACCCTGCGTTTTGAGATGAAGGAATGCCGGGTGCAATCAGCCCGGGAACGCAAAGGCCTACCTGCCTTCCCGTGTAAATCTGTGGGGATTGTGGAATATGCTTATTTCGCCCATACGATTGACCCGCGTTTGAAAACCGAGGTGATATTTTGCCCGCCCGATCTCCGCCCGGAAGGGTGCTACTGCACCTGGCAGTTCACTTTGCAGGATGAACCTGTCCCGATGGATGAAATTATTCCTGCTGGGTCAGTCTACGGGTAAAGTAATTTTCCAAAATTCGAAGGATTTACTTTTTTACTACCACCCTATCATCGATATAGCGAACGAGGGAATAACAGACTGGATTAAAGTGCCGGAGCCAGAACCGTGATCCTAGGGTATTCATGGATTCAAAATCAACCGCACACCTTTGATAACCATTACTTTGCCCGATTTCGATCGTTTTGGCGAGCAGTGATGCGGCAATATGCTTCCCGCGCTTTGTTTCCTTTGTAAAAGCACCATAAATACTGGTGGTTTTTTCGTCTATGATGATCAGACTGACATCCTGATTGGCAGGACCAATCCTAAAAAATGCTACCGGCTCATCCTCGGAATACGCCAGCCAAATATCTTTTTGGGGATCGTCGATCCAATCCTGCAAATAGCTTTCGAGGAGCTCATCAGCGATGAAAAAACTGGGGGAGCCAAGCATATAATCCCTTAATCCCTGGTTCAGCGCTACGATGTCCTTGAGGTTTTTCGAATTTGCAAGCCGGATATCGACCGGTGTTCCTTTGTGGGGTACAGGCTGCATACCTCGAATGGCATCTATACTGAACATGCCATATCCTAGCCAATGGCATGCCGTGATTGCTGCAGAATCATTGGCAAAGAGAGTTATGTAGTGGGCAATGTATCCCTCTGCGACCCACTTTGCCGCAAGGGTTTGGTACATCTCCTGATAAATCAGTTTTGAGTCCTCCAGTTTGGCTGCATTTGCCCATTCTGGGCTGTAGGTGCTTTTTTTGCCACGGAACTCTTCCATCATCCAGCTCATGAAAAAACCCACCAACTTGCCATTGTGTGTTGCAACTACTCCCGGACTCCCGGCATTGTACATGGATTGCAAGTGTGGCAGGATATTCGATATGTGCTTGTAGCGATCAGGTAGCAGAGGTTCTACCAAACATAATTTTTTATAGCGGTGCACTACCAGGGCCGCGGCATCTTCAAGGTGGTGTTTTTGGATTGGATTAATTTGGACCATGCTCAATTCCTGTCTTGTCGGGTTAAAAGGTGGATCATAAAGCGATTTTTGCGACGATTTCACCGCCGTCCACATCTCCTGTGGGTTGAAAGCCAATCTTTTTATAAAATCCCTCCGGGCTGCCAGGTCCTAGGGCATAGCTGATGAGGAGTTCATTGGCCTGGGGCAGGGTTCGGACGTGCTCTTTTATGGCCTGCATGGCCCGGCGACCATACCCTTTTCCCTGAAATGGTTCTGCGATCATGAAGCGCCAAACATAATACCTATGCTCTTCTTCGTTAATGGAGATCATGACAAATCCAACAGGGGTGCGACCGGCATAGATGGCGCGGAACCAGGC
>DNGN01000004.1 GCA_003486225.1 Chloroflexota bacterium | reverse complement strand
TTTAATGCCTCTGATTCGGAATGTTTGCTGGAAATTGAATTATAGGGCAGATTTTCAGCGAATGAGATCGATTTCTAATTGGATGGCATTTTTCCTTGCGGAAAACCTTTGATCCCCTTCCAAAGAAGCCAAAATATAAGGATCAATTCACCAAAGAATGTGTATTCTCCAATTGAAAGACCATACGCTGGCGACACTAAAATCCCAATACTATCAACCAGGTAGCCTAAACCTGCAATCGCCAACAACGCCCCCAGCCACTTGGGAATGGTTCCAAACCTGATCGAGATAAATCCAACGAGCAGCAGATGAATCCCAAATAAAATCAAACCGATGTCCCAACCCGTTTGAAACGCGTTGATGCCATTTAATGCCTGTGAAAAAACTCCATTATCTTGAGAAGAACCAACCGAAGTGAGAAGTTGAAGGACCCGATAAAGTTTGGTCAGAGAAATAACAAAAATCACTGCATAGCTGATCCGAAACCAAGCTGCCATTAACGAAAGAGGTCTGTTCTCTGATTTAAGGATCACAAAGAGTGCCCAGGCTACCACAATATCAAGAATAGCCACAATAAGGAAACTGATGATCATGAACAGAAATGATTCGCTGGAAGCTATGATATTTTCTGATGTTGTTTGCGCATCTCCATGAACGATCAGCGTTTGCATGATGCCAAAATTGGCATTCGCCGCGAGTACGGCCATTACCAACAATCCAATTCCTCCAATGATAGCAGCAATACGCGGCTTTGGTCCGGTGGGTTGATGATTGTTATCTTGAGAATTCATTTTCTGTTTTGTCCTTTCTTTTTTTTCATCTATCCAGGTTTATTTATTCCCCTGAATCGGCAGGGTAGAATAATCTCTTGAACTCCAGTTAATTTACTTGATTGTCTTAGACGAGAATCTCTTTTTGTTCCTACACACACTTGCCAAAGCTATGCCACAGCTGTTAATTGGACATTGAGTTGGAAGCCAATTGATCCATAAAGTAAAAAGTTATTATACACGTTTGTCCACATTTTTGTCTGAATTATTTTTCTTTTATTGGGGTAGATATCTCGCCACATAGGTTACTAGATTCAACTATTGACTTCCGTTGACCTGGCTTCAGAAACTGTTTCGTCGCAATCCTAGGATTCGGCTTACCAAGTCAAAATCAGGATGTATTTTCTTTTTTCTAACCAGCCATGAACAAACTTGTTCCTAGGGTACAACTTTTTTTCGCGGAAAAAGCATTCAGAAGGTTAAGTTTTGGTAGATTTTAGAGAAGGACATTATTTCAATCTACATTTACACCAAGTAGAATGACAATAAAAGAAGACAAAAGAAGAACCTTTCGAGGTGCTTCTTTTGTGCGGGTTCACATTGTTCNNATCGTCCAGGAATTCCAGTTCGGCATGAACTGGTCGGAATATTCCCGTTATGTGGGGGATATTTTCGGCGCACCGTTAGCCATCGAAGCCCTGATGACTTTCTTTCTTGAATCCACTTTCATCGGTATTTGGATCTTCGGCGAAGGCCGCGTGCCGGACAAGGTACACCTGGCCTCCATCTGGCTGGTGGCCATCGGATCGAATTTGTCCGCTGTCTGGATCCTGATCGCCAACGGCTGGATGCAGAATCCGGTCGGCTACGTCATCAACGATGTGACCGGCCGTGCAGAACTGGTGGATTTCTTCGCCCTGATCACCAATGAAAAGGCCTGGGTATTCATCTGGCACACGCTGGCGGACGGATTGGCTACCGCCTCCTTCCTGATCATCGGGGTCAGCGCCTATCACTTGCTGCGCAAGCAACATACCGAGGTATTCAAACGCTCTTTCCAGACCGCTGCGCTGGTTGGTCTCATCGCCAGCGTATTGGTTTTCCTGGGCGGGCACACCATGGGACAGTTCATGTACGAGTCTCAGCCAATGAAAATGGCGGCCCTGGAAGCCATCTGGGAAACCGAACAACCTGCCTCGTTCTCAATTTTAACCATCGGAGACCTGAGCGGGAGGCAGGAAGTCTGGTCACTGCGCATCCCATACGCCATGAGCTTCCTGGCCTGCAACAACTTCGATTGTGAGGTNNAAGTGGGTTCCCTTCTGGGCCATCTCCCTGCCCTACTTCGCCAACGCCAGCGGCTGGATCCTGACCGAGATGGGCCGCCAGCCCTGGATCGTGTACGGCTTACTCAAGGTCCAGGATGCCGTTTCCCCGAACCTGACCCCGGTCGACTTGCTGATATCTCTGATCGGTTACACGGTGGTCTATGGCTCACTGGCAGCCGCCATGGTCTACCTGATGAAGAAATATGCCATCGCTGGCCCGGATGCGGCCATGCACGAATCCGTAGACGTTGCGCCGTCCTTTGTGGGCGGGCAGGACTAGGAGAAGCTGTATGTCTTATGAATCTCTCCAAATTCTTTGGTTTGTATTGATCGCCATATTGTGGATCGGGTTCTTTTTCCTGGAAGGATTTGATTTCGGCGTGGGGATGCTGCTACCATTCCTCGGAAAAAAGGACGAGGAACGCCGCGCCATTATCAACACGATCGGTTCGGTCTGGGATGGCAATGAGGTCTGGCTGCTATCTGCTGGCGGCGCGACCTTCGCAGCTTTCCCGCATTGGTATGCCACCATGTTCAGCGGTTTTTATCTGGCCCTGTTCCTGCTGCTGGTTGGCCTGATCATGCGTGGTATCTCCTTCGAATATCGCTCCAAAGACCCAAGCCCCCGGTGGCGCAGGCGCTTTGACTGGATGATCGCCGTCGGGTCGTTCCTGGCCGCCTTGCTGCTTGGCACGGCATTTGCGAACCTGGCACGCGGCGTGCCCATCAATGCAGACATGATGTTCACCGGCAGCTTGTTCACACTGCTCAATCCATACGGCCTGTTAGGTGGTGTCACGACCGTAGCGATCTTTTTGCTGCATGGCGCTAATTTCCTGAGCCTGAAACTGGAAGGTCCGTTGCGCGAGCGTGTCAACACCTTTGCCAGCAAACTCTGGATCGCGGCGACGGTGCTCTACATCATCCTCGGTATTTTTACCTACATCGCAGGCTTCTGGAACCGAGGCCATATCAATCCGGGGATCGTTCCGATTGCAGCGGTTTCGGCCCTGCTGAGCGCAGGCTATTTCATCCGTCAGAAGCGCGAAGGCTGGGCTTTCATCATGGTGGGCATCAACATCGTACTGACTCAGGTCACCTTCTTCAGCATGACCTTCCCCAATGTGATGACCTCTACCACGAATCCTGCCTGGTCTCTGACAATCTACAACGCATCCTCTTCGCAGTACACGCTGTCGGTGATGAGCATAGTGGCGCTGATCTTCGTTCCCATCGTGCTGGCTTACCAGGGCTGGACGTACTACATGTTCCGCAAGCGCATCACAACCGACAAGAAGAGCCTGGTTTACTAGGTCAATTGATCTTGCATTGTAGTGGCACGAAATTTCGTGCCACTACTTTCCTGGATGTTTACCCCCATGCACCGCAGACTTCTGACACTCGCCCGCGACACCCGCATTGGCCTGACCCTAACGGTACTTTCCGGGTTCTTGGCCGGCCTCCTGACGATCTGGCAGGCCTGGCTCCTCAGCAATACCATCAACGATGTTTTCATGGAACACCAGACCCTCACCCAGGTCTGGAACCTGCTGCGGATCATGCTGTTCGTGATCGCAGGCCGTGCCTTGCTAACCTGGCTGAACGAGGTCTGGGCAAAGCGTGTGGCTGTGCATGTAAAAACCAACCTGCGGGAACGGCTTTTCACCCACATTCAGAAGCTTGGTCCTGCGTATACCCGCGCTGAACGGACTGGCGAACTGACCGCTGCCGCCGTAGATGGGATCGAAGCCCTCGATGCTTATTTCAGCCAATATCTGCCGCAGCTGGTCATTACCGCGCTTGTCCCGATCAGCGTTCTGATCGTTGTATTCCCCAACGATTTGCTCTCCGGTCTGGTCCTGCTCGTCACGGGGCCGCTGGTGCCCTTTTTCATGGTCCTGATCGGCAAAGGCGCGGAACTCGTCACCAAACGCCAATTTGAAACCCTCAGCAGGCTATCGGCCCATTTTCTGGATAGCCTGCAGGGTCTGACCACCCTCAAGATATTTGGGCAGTCCAAGCCTCACATCAAAAACATCGAAAAAGCCAGCGAACAATTCCGCGATACGACCATGCAGGTCTTGCGTATTACCTTCCTCTCTGCGCTGGCGCTCGAGCTGCTCACCACCATCAGCACGGCGGTTATCGCTGTGGAGATCGGCTTGCGCCTGCTGTACGCAAGGATGGACTTCCTGCAAGCCCTGTTCATCCTCGTTCTGGCACCAGAGTTTTATCTCCCCTTGCGAATGCTTGGTCTGCGTTTCCACGCCGGCATGGAGGGTACAGCAGCTGCACGTCGTATCTACCAAATTTTGGATTTGGAGGTTCCAGAACAAAAAGGGGAGCCAACCAGGAAAACAGATCGCATCACTGGCATCGAAATTTCCAACCTCTCCTTTACCTACCCCAACGAATCCATGCCTGCTCTGCATGAGATCAACCTGCGTATGGATGCAGGCCAGCAGATCGCGCTGATCGGTTCCAGCGGCGCCGGCAAGAGCACCTTGGTCCATCTGCTGCTGGGATTTATCCAGCCCACCCAGGGCAAAATCATCACATATTCTGCTGCACCTACCACAGGGTACGGGCCACCCCCAGCCCAAGAAATCGCCTGGGTACCGCAAAAGCCACACCTCTTCCACGACACCATCGCCGCCAATATCCGCCTCGGCAAGCCCGGGGCAGCCCGGGAACAACTCGAAGCTGCTGCCAAGGCCGCCCACCTGCACGATTTCATCACATCTTTGC
>DNGN01000003.1 GCA_003486225.1 Chloroflexota bacterium | reverse complement strand
AGAGGATAAATATGGAGGTTTTTGATCATGTCTAGAGTAGGACGCTTACCGATTGAAGTGCCCAGTGACGTTGAAGTGGAGATCAAAGGGACCCACATCCGCGTCAAAGGCCCCAAAGGCGAGCTTTCTCACACCTTCCCGCCGGTGATTAAGATCACCAACGAGAATGGTGTGATGACGGTTGATCGCCTAACAGATGAGAAATATCATCGCTCAATGCACGGCACCGCCCGTTCGATCATCAGCAATATGGTTGAGGGTGTCACCAAAGGTTTTGAGAAGTTCCTGGAAATCCAGGGTGTTGGTTACCGTGCAGAGATGAATGGCAGCAAGCTTGTACTGAGCCTGGGCTATTCGCATAGTATCGAAGTGGATCCACCCGAAGGCATTGCTTTTGAGGTCCTGGAACGCAACAACATCATCCGCGTAACCGGTTACAACAAACAGGTTGTCGGCCAGATTTCTGCCGAGATCCGAGGAATGCGCCCGGTTGAACCCTACAAGGGTAAGGGCATCCGTTACCGTGGTGAAAAAGTCCGCCGCAAAGCTGGTAAGGCTGGCAAGGTGTAGAGGTTTGAGATATGGCTAGAATTAATCGTAAAAAAGCACGCATCAAACGCCATCAGAGAGTCCGCAAGCACATTAGCGGGACATCTGAACGGCCTCGCTTGGCCGTGTTTCGCAGTTTGACAGATATTTATGCACAGCTGATTGATGACAACGCAGGTGCCACAATTGTGTCTGCTTCAAGCATCGACAAAGAACTGCGCAGCAAGATGGCTGGCAAGAACAAAACAGAACAGGCTCGCTTGGTTGGTGAAGCTGTTGCTAATCGCGCCAAGGATAAAGGCGTGTCCAAGGTGGTATTTGATCGCGGTGGATTTAAGTATATGGGCCGCATTAAAGCCCTGGCAGACGGTGCCCGAGAGGGCGGCCTAGAGTTCTAAGGCAGGAGAGACACATGAGTGAATATAACAGATCCGAATTTGAACAAGAACTTGAAGAACGCACCATTGATATCACCCGTGTTGCCAAAGTAGTAAAAGGCGGCCGCCGGTTTGGCTTTCGAGTTACGGTGGTGGTTGGCGATAAAGCAGGACAGGTAGGTGTTGGTGTAGGCAAGGCCAATACGGTACCGGATGCCATCCGCAAAGCCACTGAAAGAGCACGCAAAGATATGCACCGGGTCAATCTTTACAAGAATACCATCCCGCATGCAGTGGTTGGTAAGACCGCAGGTGCCCGCGTGTTCCTTAAACCGGCCTCACCAGGAACCGGCCTGATTGCTGGTGGTGGTGTGCGTGCGGTTCTCCAGTCGGTGGGAGTGCAGGATATCCTCACCAAATCACAAGGCAGTGCCAATATCCTTAATGTTGTGCAGGCAACCATGGATGCCCTCGACCAGCTCAAATCGATCGAGGACACCGCTCGCCTGCGCGGCAAGAAGGTAGATGACCTGCTGCCGTACTGGGAGCGTAAACGTGGCTAAAGAAAAAGTCCTTAAAATTACTTTGGTAAAAAGCCCGATTGGGTACTCCAAACGCCAAAAAGGTACTGTGAGTGCGCTGGGCTTGAAAAAGGTCAACCAGACCGTTGAACAAAAAGATTCACCAGTGATCCGCGGCATGATCGCCAAGATCAGCCACCTGGTGCAAGTAGAAGAATAGAGGTTTGTCGATGAAGTTAAACGACTTAAAACCAAATGAAGGGGCGAAGAAATCTCGCATCCGAGTTGCCCGCGGTACTGCCGGTCGTGGTGGAAAGACCGCTGGGCGTGGTACAAAAGGTTATGGCGCTCGCGCTGGCAGTGGCGGTAAGATCTACCGCCAGGGCGGCAACCTGCCTTTTTACCGCCGCCTGCCGTTCAAGCGCGGTTTCACACCGCCGTTCCGCCAGCACTATAACGAGATCAATCTCGACGAATTAGCGGATTTCAAGGCCAACGCCAAGGTCAATCCGCAAACTCTGGATGAGGCGCGTTTGATCCGCAAGCCGGAATTGCCGGTCGTGCTGCTGGGACGAGGTGACGTTAAGAAAGCCTACAGCGTAGCTGTTCACCGAATCAGTAAAGGTGCACGCGAGAAGATCGAAGCTGCCGGTGGTAGCGTTGAAATTCTTGAATTTTAATCGCAAACACAAGGAGAAAAATAGATGAAACGTGCTGGCTGGCGGTACTTGTGGACCGCTCCCGACATTCGAAGAAAACTGTTGATCACGCTTGGGTTGCTGATTTTATACCGGTTCGTGGCTGAGATCCGCGTACCAGGCGTTGATCTTGTCGCCCTGGAAGCCGTCATGGGCGGATCCTCTGGCGCTTCCAACTTCCTGAACATGGTAAACCTGATCTCGGGAGGTACGCTGCGGCAGTTTTCGATCCTCGGGATGGGTGTGTACCCGTACATTACTGCGCAGATTATCATTCAGCTGCTTGTCCCGATCATCCCCGCCTGGCAGGCCCGTATGGAAGACGATCCCCGCGAAGGCCGTAAGTGGATGGAAAAGAATACCTATCGGCTGGCGATCTTGATGGGCGCCCTGACGGCATTCGGACAGATCCAGGTGGTATCGAATCTTGGGAACATCCCGATCATCCCAGGGTTTGGTTTCGGCCCGGGTGCTGACGTGCTGCGTTCGGTGACGATCATCATTTCCATGACAGCTGGAACGATGTTCGCCATCTGGCTGGGTGAGTTGATCTCTGAACATGGTATCCGCGGCCAGGGCCTTTCCCTGCTGATTTTTGCGGGTATTATCGCCCAGCTGCCGTCCTCATACCTGAGCATCTGGAATGCCCCCAACCCTGCTCCCAGCGGGTTAGGTTTGGACCCCAGCATCCGCTGGATCGGGATTGGTGCTCTGCTGCTGATTACGATGATGACCATTTTTGTGATCGTCTTCGTTCAGCAAGGCCGCCGCAACATCCCCGTGATGTATCCCGGCCGCCGGGTGGGCAACCGCATGTCCATGCCTGTCAAAGGCACTTTGCCCCTGCAGGTTAACATGGCCGGCATGATCCCGTTGATTTTTGCTTCAGCGCTGCTCCAGTTCCCTGGACTGCTGGCGGGTTTGATGCAGGGCTCTGAGACTGTCTGGGTTCAGAACCTATCCTTATGGATCTCTGGCAACATTACCGTGAACAGCGGTGTGTATTGGATCATCAACTTCTTCTTTGTGGTTGGATTTGCTTTCTTTTACACCGATGTGCTGTTTGCACAGCAGAACTATGGCGAGAACCTGAAACGGTCTGGAGCTCAGATCCCAGGTGTCAGCCGTGGTGCGCCGACACAGGCTTACCTGACGCGTGTGCTGCGCCGCATCACGTTCCCGGGTGCGCTATTCCTGGGTGCGATTGCTGTGCTGCCGTACCTGTTCACATTGCTTATCCCAGATTTGTCTCAAATCGGTGGTGGTGGTTCCTTCCTGATCAACTCCTCTGGTTTGCTGATTGTCGTGGGTGTGGTTCGAGATACCTTCTTCAATATTGAAGCGGANNGATTTGGGAAGGCTGGCAAAAAGTTTTATGGATGAAGGTAATCTGGTGCCGGACGATGTGACGATTGCCATGGTGCAGGAACGGCTTAGTCGTCCGGACTGTGAGAAAGGTGCGATTTTAGATGGTTTTCCCCGCACTTGCATGCAGGCCGAAGCGTTGGATGTCACCTTGGAAGAGATGGGTATAAAAATCAACCTGGTGCCTTTTGTACAGGTATCAGAACCCATCCTGATGCAGCGGCTGACAGGCCGGTGGACTTGCAGGGAAAATGGTCACATTTTCCACACCTTGTTCAATCCTCCTGCCCAGCCGGGAAGCTGTGATTTTGATGGCTCGGAACTTTACCAGCGGCCGGACGATTCTGCGGAAACGGTTGCCAACCGCATCCGTGTGTACTTTGAACAAACTGCACCCCTGATCGAATACTATCGAGAGAAGGGTGTCCTGGTAGAGATCGATGGCAACCAAGAGATTGGTGCTGTCACCGATGATTTGCTGGCTGTTCTGCCAGCCTTGAACTGAACCTTAAGAGAGAAATAATGGCCTGGGAACGAAATGTCGTCATCAAAAGCTCTGAAGAGCTGGAAATAATGCAGGCTGCGGGCAGAATTAATGCCCTGGCACTCCAGGCTGTCCGGGAAGCGGTTGCTCCTGGTGTCACCACCGGAGCGTTGGATAAAATCGCTGAAACGGTCATCCGTGACCATGGCGCAATTCCAGCTTTTCTGGGCTACCCTGGACCGACACCGTACCCGGCGACAATTAACTCCTGCATCAACGAAGAAATGGTGCATGCCATCCCGGGCAACCGGGTCATCAAAGAAGGCGACCTGGTTTCGATTGATTGTGGGACGGTTTATGAGGGTTTTGTGGCAGACTCCGCTTTTTCGGTTGGGGTGGGCCAGGTCTCAGCCGAGGTGCAAAAACTTCTGGATGTGACCAACAAATCCCTGGAGATCGGCATCAGCCAGATGCGGGCAGGTAATCGGGTTGGCGATGTTTCATCAGCCATCCAAAAATACGTTGAAAGTTTTGGCTTTCACGTTCCCAGAGAGTATACCGGGCATGGGGTGGGGCGCCAGATGCATGAAGGACCGCAGGTACCGAATTGGGGCTTGCCAGGACGCGGGATGGTACTCCGCCCTGGTATGACCATCGCTTTGGAACCAATGGTTTTGGTCGGCACCCACCGCACACGTATCCTGCCCGATCAATGGACAGTCACCTCCATGGATGGCTCGCTGACCGCTCACACTGAGCATACCGTCGCCGTCACAAATGGTGACCCGAGAATATTAACAAAAGTATAAAATTAGACCTAGACGAAAAACGAAACTAGCAGTAAAATGAATTGTTTTGGCATGTAAAAAGGAGTAAACCATGAAGGTATCATCCTCAGTAAGAAAAAGATGTTCACGTTGCAAATTCGTCCGCCGCAAGGGCAGACTGTATGTTATTTGCGATGATCCAAAACACAAACAGAGACAAGGGTAAAGGGTAGTTATGGCACGTATTGAAGGTGTTGACCTCCCGCGTGAAAAACGCGTTGAAATTGGCCTGACCTATATTTATGGTGTTGGCCTGAAAACTTCGAAAGATATTCTGCAGTCGACCCAGATCAACCCCGATACACGGGTGCGTGATTTGACCGATGCGGATATTGCATTGCTGCGCGAGTACATCGTGACCAATCTGACCGTCGAAGGCGACCTTCGCCGAGAGACCCAGATGAACATCAAGCGCTTGATGGAAATCGGCAGTTACCGTGGATTACGTCATCGCCGCAACCTTCCGGTTCGCGGACAACGTACCCGCACCAATGCTCGNNAAGAAGTAAGCGCTGAGAAAGGATTAGAAATATGGCAAAGAGACCACAACGATCAAAACGTGGGCCGCGAAAAGCAAAGCGAACCTTATCATCCGGCCAGATTCACGTGTATGCAACGTTTAACAATACGATCGTCACGATCACCGATCAGCAGGGGAACACGGTTTCCTGGGCGAGTGCTGGCGCAGTTGGGTTCAAAGGATCCCGCAAGAGCACGCCCTTTGCAGCCCGCTTAGCCATGGAAAAAGCATTGAAAGTTGCCATGGATATGGGCTTGCGCGAAGTTGATTTGATTGTGAAAGGCCCGGGTCCCGGTCGCGAATCAGCGATCCGTGCCGTCCAGGCCACTGAATTACGAGTAAACTCAATTGCCGATGTGACCCCGGTGCCGCACAACGGTTGCCGCCCGCCAAAACGTCGGCGCGTATAAAATTTTATATTCCGCGAACGCAGGAAGAAGTGAGGATTATTTTTAATGGCTAGATATACTGGTCCTGTATGTAAACTGTGTCGGCGGGAGGGAGAAAAGCTCTTTCTAAAGGGTGAGCGTTGCTACTCTCCTAAGTGCGCGATTGAAAAACGCGCCTATCCCCCCGGACAACATGGAAAAATGGCCCAATGGGCCCGAACAAGATCATCGGACTATGGTGCGCAGCTGCGCGCCAAGCAAAAAGCCCGCCGGGTGTATGGTGTGCTGGAACGCCAGTTCCGCCGCTACTACCGCCAGGCGTTGAAGTCACGCGGTCTGACTGGTCTGACACTGCTGCAGATTTTGGAATCACGGCTTGACAATGTCATTTACCGCATGGGATATGCCAGCAGCCGTTCCCAGGCTCGCCAGCTGGTGACTCATGGTCACTTTTTGGTCAACGGCCGGCGTACGGATGTGCCTTCCATGCAGATTAAGCCCGGAGATGTGATCCAAGTTCGTCAGGGCTCACGCTCCAAAACCATGATCAAAGACTTGATGGCTATGGCAGAAGAACGCAACGCCCCGGATTGGATTACCCGCAATCTGAACCAGATGAGCGGCAGCATCCTGCGTCTTCCGGAACGTTCCGAGATTGATGCCAGCCTGAACGAACAATTGATTGTGGAGTACTACTCCCGATAGTCTTAGCATCCGAAGGCAGACTGCAGCGACAGTTTGCTGGTAGGGGAAGGAATAGCCTGTGATTGTACTAAGTAATATGGTTACCCCGAGGATCGAGCGAGAGGCTGAATCTCGCAACTATGGGAAGTACACCATTAGCCCGTTAGAGCGCGGTTATGGCTCAACGCTGGGTAATGCGATTCGGCGGGTGTTGCTCTCCTCATTGGAAGGAGCAGCCATCACCTCTATTCGAATTACAGATGTTCAGCATGAGTACAGTGATATCCCGGGAATCCGGGAAGATGTCATCCAGATCATGCTGCAGCTGAAACAAATTCGGATGAAGCTTTTTGACGTAGATACCGCACGCCTGCACCTTGAAGTACGGGGTGAGGGTGTGGTGACTGCGGCAGATATTATCTGCCCGCCGGAAGTTGAGCTGGTGAACCCAGATCTGTATTTGTTCACCTCCGATAGTTCCTCGACAAAACTAGAACTTGAAATGACCGTAGAACGCGGACGCGGGTATTCGCCTGCCAACGACCGCAGTGGACGTTTGCCGATTGGCGAGCTGCCAGTGGACGCGATCTATACACCAGTAAAGCAAGTCAATTGGGAAGTTGGGCAAGCCCGCGTGGGCCAGAGCACCAACTACGATCGACTGATCATGGAAATCTGGACCGACGGAACGGTCGCACCAGAAGAAGCCATGAGCACTTCTGCTGGCATCCTTATCGAGCATCTTCGCCACATTGCCGGGGTGACTGAGATTTCCCTGGCCCCTGTGCAGGAAGAAGAGATCGTCGATGGGCGGCTGACCAGCGAGATTTATGAAACACCGATTGAAAACCTAGACCTGTCTGTTCGGGTCTTCAATTCCCTCAAGCGAGCCGGGATCATCACGGTTGGAGAAGTCCTTGAACTTCTTGAAAAAGGTGAGGATGCGATCATGTCCATCCGCAACTTTGGTGAGAAGAGTATGGATGAACTCGTGCTGAGAATGTCTGAAAAAGGTTACATGGATTCAGACAAAGAAGCTGGGGCAGAAGAAGAAGAAGTCGAAGAGCCAGCTGACATTCCGGAGGAAGAATAATCATGCGACACAAAGTAGTTGGAAAAACCTTGGGCCGTCATGTTGGCGCTCGCAATGCCCTGCGCCGCCTGATGGTCAAACAGCTCTTTGAGCATGAACGTATCCGCACCACGCGCGCCAAAGCTCAGGCCATCCGCGGCCAGGCAGAAAAACTGATCAGCCTGGCAAAGCGCGCCCTGGCCACCAATGATCCCGCCCGGATCGTACATGCCCGGCGCTTGGCTTCAGCTCGTTTGGCAGATGATGAGATCGTGCGCAAATTGTTTGATGAAATTGCACCTCGTTATTCCGAACGCAGCGGTGGATATACGCGCATGCTCAAATTAGGCCGCCGTGAAGGCGACAGCTCGGAAATGGTGATTTTAGAGCTGGTTGAGTAAGCTTTATTTTAGTTAGGTTCTCCCGGCATTACCGGGGAAACAATGGAACGTTACCAAGTTATTTTAGGATACGATGGCACAGCATTTGGGGGGATGCAGCGCCAGGAGAATGCCACCACCATCCAGGGCGAGTTTGAAAGCGCTCTTAAAAGAATAGGATGGACGGGGCGTTCTATCCTGGCGGCCGGCCGCACAGATGCAGGGGTGCATGCTAACGGACAGGTAATTGCTTTTGACCTGGCCTGGAACCACTCTCCCCAGGATTTGTGCAATGCCCTGAACGCAAACCTGCCCGCTGATATTGGCGTGCGGATAGTGTGTCAGGTCAGACCGGATTTTCATCCCAGGTTTGATGCCATCTCTCGAACGTATCGGTACCAGATCATTGCCTGCCAGAACCGGGACCCACTCCGGGAGCGATATGCCTGGCGCGTTTGGCCTGAGCCTGAGTTGGAGCTGTTGCAAGCCTGTGCTGCTGAATTGATCGGGCAGCACGACTTCTCAGCCTATGGAACCCCGCCGCAGCCCGGCGGGACCACCACCCGCCAGATCATCCTGGCCGGTTGGTCCAAACAGGAGGATCTGCTGGTCTTCGAGGTATCTGCCAATGCCTACCTCTATCATATGGTGCGCCGGATGGTGCATTACCAGGTGGAAGTAGGTCTGGGTAAGCAATCACTGCAGGACCTGAAAGAATCACTTTCGGGTCGCAGGAGTGAGATGATCCAAGGCCTAGCCCCGGCCTGCGGTTTGATCCTCCAATCGGTGCATTATCCAGGCTGAACATCGTATCTAGAGTACTAAGAAAATTAAAAGTGAGGTTGTTGTGGAAAAAACCTATCATCCAAAAGCTGGTGAAATTACCCATGACTGGTACGTGGTGGATGCCAACGGACAGAACCTGGGGCGTTTAGCCGCAAAAATTGCCCACACATTGTTGGGCAAGCACAAACCTAATTTTACCCCTGGCGTAGACATGGGTGATTTTGTGGTAGTTGTGAATTGTGAGCACATTGCCGTTACCGGCAATAAGCTGGAAGACAAAATGTATTACCGCCATACCGGTTATCCCGGTGGGCTNNAAAGAAACCAATTTGCGTGATCTGCTGGGCAAACACCCCGACCGGGTGATCCTGCAGGCGGTAAAGGGTATGCTGCCGAAAAACACACACGGCCGAAACCTGCTGAAGAAATTAAAAGTCTATGCAGGCCCTGACCATCCGCATCAGGCGCAGAACCCGAAACCGTTAGAGTAAGGAGCGAATTATGGCTGAACAGTATTACGAAGGTATTGGACGCCGAAAACAGGCCAGTGCACGCGTACGCATCATGAGCGGCAAGGGCGATTTTATTGTCAATGGCAAAAAAGTGGACGAGTATTTCCCGCGTTTTGGCGATCTGGACATTGTGCTTTCTCCATTGAGAGACGCTGGCTCCAAAGGTGCCGTGGATATTTCCGTGCTCGTCCAGGGTGGCGGCGTCACTGGCCAGGTTGGCGCAGTGCGCATGGGATTAGCCCGCGCTTTGGTCAAAATGAACCCGGATGTCGACCGTGCCATGCGGCATGGTGGTCACCTGACTCGAGACCCACGTGTAAAAGAGCGCAAGAAACCCGGCCTCAAACGGGCCCGCAAGGCACCCACCTACACCAAGCGCTAAGCAGTACTTGATCAACACACAACCTTTGACCGCGGTGAATTTTTCGCCGCGGTTTTTGGTATCATATGATCTGATAGATAAATGTGCAGACCAGAGATAGAACACCCGGCATTCCTTTTGATTGGAAACCGGGATTTCGGTACAGGAGGCAGTTTTGCGGTTATTTTTAATCCGGCATGGACAAAGTGAATCAAATGCCCATTGGGACCAGATGCTTGAAAGCTCCCAAATGAATGCCCACCTGACGGCATTAGGCCGCAGTCAGGTGGACCAATTGGCAGATTGGATGCGGGAAAAAGTTCCACAGGTGGATGCCATCTACACCAGTTCGCTGCATCGGGCGCTTGAATCGGCAGCCCCCTTGGAGATTTTGTACAACCTCCAAGCAGTCGTCGACCACCGCATCCGCGAGGGGGGGTATTGCTATAAAACCGGTGCGCCAATCGAAGATCATCTGCTGCCGATCCACAAGCTGGTCAATTTCCATGCCGATCCATTTACACCCTTTGCCACTCATCCCCCGGAGGTTGAATCGTATCATGACCTGCGCACCAGGGTTGGGAATTTTTTGGGTGACCTGATTCAAAACCATGTTAATCAGACCGTGGTTGTGATCAACCATGGCTGGGTGCTGAACGCATTCATCGATATTGTGTTTAATGTTGGCAGCCAGCGTTCGGTCTATCTGTACCCGGAAAATACTTCCATCACTTACCTCGAATATATCCACCCGTACAGGATGGGCCCGTGGCGGGCATATTTTATCGCCCAGACACCTCATTTAGACGTCTTTCCGAACGGAATGCTCACATTTAACGCGGAGGCTTAGTATGGCAGGGATCGTGATATTGGGATTGGGCCCAGGAAACCCGCAACAGTTAACCCTTGAAGCTTGGAACGTGCTGGGGAATGCTGGGGAGATCTATCTGCGGACTGCACAGCACCCGACGGTTGCTGAACTGCCGCAAGGGCTAAAGCTGCATTCCTTTGATGCCTATTATGA